>NZ_JAOQJI010000002.1:173403-191018 GCF_025567125.1 Phocaeicola fibrisolvens
GATTCGTGATTTGCCCCACGCATGGCCAAGATAACAGCCTGCACAGGTGTAGCTTCTGCTTTGAATGTGTGACCGCTGGTATAGATGAAGATACAGACGGTAAACAGGATGATGCCCACCAGCACAAATATTCCGCCGAAAATGCGAACAAATGCCTTGTCTTTTTTCTTGCCCCGGACCAGTGCTTTTTCTTTGTTGTAACGCATAATTGTAAAAGGGTCGTTTAATGAAATATCAACTTCTTATATCATTAAAGGATTGCTTCCTATATGTAATTCGTAGCGGACGGGGCGAGTGTTACCCGATTTTGCGTTAATAAACATTAAACGGGAAAATTTTATTCCCGACCGTCCGCTTTTAAGGGCTTCAAACAATTACACAGATTCGTAACCGAAACGAAACATCCATTCGTTACATTCGCTCCCCAAATAACTGATAGCGGTATGAGGAACGATACAGACATACGGAAAGAGGCGTACCGGCGAATCTTAAAGCGGGAATTGTGCTGGTGGCTGGTTGCCATAGCGGGTGGATTGCTGCTTGCCGGAGTGTTCAGCGGGTCGGGAATAGTAAATCTTTTCCTGCATGGCTTCCAAGGCATCGGGAGTTGCTGGGCGGGTATAATCTGTCTGGTGGTGACAGGCTACATCGCCTATTCCCTGCTGGGCATCCTGAGGGAGAAGCGGAAGCTGATAGGGCATGGCATCCAGGCCGAAGCCGTCGTCACGGCCATCCAGAAAGAGATAGATGTCGAGGAAGGCGGAGAGGCTTTCGTGGCAGTCTATGAATTCACCCTGCCCGGCGGTCGGAAATGGCAGGTTAAGGAACAGCTCAACGGCTCGCAGGCGGGGCTGTTGGGACTGATTGAGGTGGGAAGCCGCGTGCCCGTTTTCGTGGACCGCGACCATCCGTACAAGTTCTACTTATATACGCACCTCCTTGTCCGCCAATTCTATGAGGAGAACAAGACGTTTGTCAACAGCTTGGAAAAACTAAAGAGGCAGGGCACAAACGTGGGAAACATTGGCGAAGCGATACTCAGACACCAGGAGAGGGGGCAACGGGTGTTCCGTAGCCGTCGCAGATGGAGGTGGCTTCCATCGGCTATCGTTGCTTTTGTCATGGTCTTAGTAACAGCATTCGGCTACATAATATACAACAGGTTTGAGACTTACGTGCTGGTTTCCGATCTGAACCTCCCGCCCGGTTTCAGCTACTACAATGCTTATGCCACGGAATTGCACGAATACCTCCCCGGAAATAACAGATGGAGCTATACCGACGAGGACGGATATGAAGACTGGACGTCCTCCTGGCGCTTTACCGACAAATGCAAACGTCCCATGTTTGTGGTGTGGGGCACACAGGGACTGACGCACACCAGGACAAGCAGTATGTTGATGATTCCCGAAAGCTATCGCGACAGGCTGGACAAATATATCTACGACATGAATGCAGACCTGAAGCCGAAGTTGCAGAGCCTGCTGGAAGGTTTTGCGCCACGCGCAGGAGTCTGCATCCTTTCTCCGGCGTTGGAGGACACGATGCAGATAGAGGGCGGAGGATATTGGCCGTTGCTCACCCTGGGAGGTGCGTGTGCGACAGCTGCCGCTGAAATCCGTCTGGAAGCATCGGGCGTTAATCCGGATACCTTGAGGGTAGACAAGACAACAATTTTCTACTACGCAACTATAGAAGCAGTGTCCGACAGAGACACCCTTGCCACGGATGCAGTGACACGGATAGCCGGCGGCGTGGAACGTTTCGGAGTGTTGTATGCCTCCGTCGGAATACAAGGATTCAGACTGACATCAGCACGCAGCACACCCTTCAACCAGGCCACACCCCTTGCCACGGCTTCGTTGCTGGGCAGACTGATGCGTTACAAGGACCACCTGTTCCGGGAGCACCCTGACATCTATGAAACGCAGGACTACCTGGAGCTGACGCTGAAAGACAAGAGATGGATTACCTACTACACCTTAGCCTGCGCAGAGGTAGGAGGACGGCGTGTGCTGAACGTTTTTGCTTTGGTGGGCGACCACCTCTTGGTTATCTTTATGGAAGGAGCGGATGTATCCGAAGAAACGCTGATGAAGAAAGCGGGCGAACTGATGCTGGTTGCCAAGGATAATTTGCCTTAAACACGTTTTTTTCCGTTCTCATCCCACCACACTGTCAACATCCACATAATAATTGGAAGGATTATTGCGGTCAACATAGACACGCACCTTTCTTTGGGGATCTATCTCGTAACTCTCATACCAGAAAGAACCGCTGTGAAACAGGTATATACGCCCATCGGATGCCACATAACGGCAACTCACGATGATGGGATGCCGTCCGTTCATGCTTTGGTTGTCATCTTCACGGATGCCTGTTATCTCCGCCTCCACTGTATCGCCGGTAGCAAGCAAGCGGGCTATTTTCTGCCGGTGTCTCCGCCTTACCAGAATAAAAGCCAGTCCCATACCGGCAAACACGAACGCCATGGCCATCAATAGGCCGATTATCCAATTGTTATCATCCAGATAACGCACCTCTTGGGGATTGTCATTGCGGTAATAGACTGTAATCTGCTTGCCCGGATGCATGGACGATGAAGACAGATTGAGCGTGGAAGTATAAGTCTTTCCGCCGACTGTGTATTCCACCACCGGTGTGCCCAGCGATTCGTGATTTGCCCCACGCATGGCCAGGATAACTGCCTGCACAGGTGTAGCTTCTGCTTTGAATGTGTGACCGCTGGTATAGATGAAGATACAGACGGTAAACAGGATGATGCCCACCAGCACAAATATTCCGCCGAAGATGCGGACAAATGCCTTGTCTTTTTTCTTGCCCCTGGCCAGTGCTTTTTCTTTGTTGTAACGCATAATTGTAAAAAGGTCCGTTTAATGAAATATCAACTTCTTATATCATTAAAGGATTGCTCCCTATATGTAATTCGTAGCGGACGGGGCGAGTGTTACCCGATTTTGCGTTGAAAAGGCTTAATGCGATACTTTCTAGGTCTTTCCCTATGAATTTTACCTTTTATTATAAATGTTACTGGCACGTAACACGAGTGTCACACTGTATGGCTAATTTTGCATCGTCCAAAAATATAAATATTATGGATGTTTCGGCTTTAGGACAAGATAAGGAAGAAGATGATTTCCAACTGCTTTCTGCCATTGCGGAAAACATGGATACGGCAGCATTCACACGTCTTTACGGCAAGTATGCGAAGTGGGCTTTCGGGCTATTCTATTCGCGGACGGGCAGTAAGGAGGCCGCATCCGAACTGTCACAAAACCTGTGGATGTACGTATGGGACAATGCGGGGAAAATCATCGGGAAACATGACGAAAAACGGCATACAATAAAAGGCTTGCTTTATGCCGTCATAGCCAAACGCATATTGGATTTCTACCGGATGGTGGAGAGTTGCCATAACATTGTGTCGTTGGACGACGAGGAAATATGGCGCATGGTGGTGAACATCGCGGATAACAACCCGACGGTATTCTCCAAACTGGATGTGGAAGCCATCCATGCGATTACCTATGAAGTGCTTGAAAGGTTCGGTGAACTGGACAAAAAGGTCTTCGTCAGTATGAAGAATGGATATACAGCCAAAGAGGTGGCTGACATGTACGGATTTACGGAAGCCACCGTCAGGAAAAAAGTGTGCGTGATGACAAAGGAAGTACGTCTGAAACTGTGTGAGGCCGGATATGTGTCCGCCATCCTTTCGTGCGTCATCCAGAACATGCCGCTTTGATTATCATGTCCAGTTCCGTCATTCATAAATCCCTGACCATTCCAAATTATTGAAATAGTAACTGTATTCGCAGTTTCCTTTCCACCTGCTTAAAGGCACGTACATGCTCAGTCCGCTGAAATGTTCCTGACTGATGGATAACTTGTTGATGAACTGCGGCGTGGCCGCCTTGTAAACGACGGTGCGGCGCAACTGCGCGTCGAACTCGTCCGTCCGCCCTCCCGCAACGGTGTGGACTATATCGCCCATGTCGAAAAACACGTTGGGCACGTTGTCCGTGTGGTACGCCTGCAAGACAGACGTGTCCAAAGCCTCCATGTCGTGCAACCTGCCTTGCAGGACGTTCCGGGTGGCAGTGAAAAGTCCGCCAAGTTCGGCGGCATCCACCAGCGCGATTGTGGCCGAGCGCAGTATGTCGTGCCCCATACTGTTGTAGTGGCCGTAATAGGCGACGCAGGCCTGTTCCAAGTCCTCCACGCCGCCAAACAGGTACGGAAGCACCTTCGCATAAGGGATGCCCGAAGCGTCATGGTCGGCTTCCGCAAGTACCTCGGTGGGCGAAGCTATCAGATAGTCCGCCTTGTTGCGCATTTCATACAGCCCTTCTATACACCCCATCAGGCATACATCAAACCAGATATATTCCGCCACATTATCAGGGAGGGCATCAGCCAATGCATCGATTTCCATCACGCCGGACGAGGAGGCATTCACTGGATGGTTGTCGATGCCGATGTAGCGTGTGCGCGGGAATCCGTCAACCGCATTCCCCCTCGTGCCTTGCGGCACAAGATCGGAATCGTAACCACCTGGCAGCCAACCCATCGAATGTGACCAAAGCACCAGTCCGAAACGGTCGGACGGAACAAGCTCCTTGGCCTCGCTTATCACCCGCGCCAGCGTTTCCGGACTGGCGGAGTTCTCCTCCGCATACGACTTCAGCGGGACTTCCCCGCCTTGCTGCGTGATACTGAACAGGCGCGGCGTTTCACCTTCCCTGTCCACATAGACTACCGCCGTGCCCGCACTGCGCCGTGCGCCCTGCCTAAGCTGCGAGATGGTATAGTCCACTTCAGAGTCCATCGAGTTGTCGGCGGCCATATACACCAGCGTGGTATAGGACACAGGGTCGGGCGGTACGATTATTTCCTCGTCCTCCGAACAGGATGCCAGCGGCAAAAGAAGGCTGCAGCCCAAAGCCGCACGGAAAAACTTGCGCTTGTTCATATTCCTTTTTCAGTTTAATTTGTCAAAGGTAACGGTTTAATATGACAACAGGGTTACAATGGCGAGAAAAAAGCAGACGACAGGTCCGGTATATCACCGTCCTTGCCGTCCTCCCGTCACATTTTCACGCCCCGGTATTCCTTATGCTCGGGAATACCCGGCCTACCTATTATAATATGGTCACGCATAAAGTCATTGGCGGCAATCTCCGGCTTCGGCACGTTCTCCGATTTTGGTAAAGCCTGACCGCCGCCTGGTTCCTGCCCCTGACTTGGCGTTTCCTCATGCTTGGGGGCCAGTTCCAGCTGTATCTTGCGGTCGAGGGCGGCAAGGTCGGACTTCAACTGCTTCAGTTCATCCTCTTTTTTCCATGTCTTGCTCGCTATCTCCCGTAACTGCGGTATCTCGCGTTCCAGCACTTCGTTCTTTTCCTCGTACTGCCTGATGATGGCGGGGATGCGCTCCAACGCATTGAGGAAGTTCACGGCGGCGGCATGGGTGTCCGCCATCGCCAGATGACCGTTGTTGTAGCTGTACTTGTAATTTCCCTCCACGAAGAAACGGTTGTCGGTGAACTCCAGCCCCTCGCTGAGTGTCCGCTCGCTCACCACCTTCACGGGGAAGCCGTACAGCTCGCCGATGCGTTGGGGCACTCCGCCTGTCGTGGCGTTCTTTGCTATCTCCTGCAACCGCTTGCCGATGGCCTTCTCGTCGGTGGTGTCCAGCCCGTCAATCCGTATCGGATTGAGCCGGTTGCCGTCCCTGTCGGTTTTGGCGACTGCGGTGAACTTTTCCCAGTCCTCCGTCATGGCGGCGATGACAGCCCGGTTGTTCTTCAGCGTCGAAGTCTTGCTCTCCAGTTTCAGTTCCGAGTCGCGCTTGCCCCTATGGAATGACTTGCGCTCACCTTCCAGCGAGGCTATCTTCTTTTCGAGCTTTGCCTTGTCCAGCAGGTCCGTGTTGCCGGACAGTATCGCCATATATTCCGAGAAATTCATGCCCGACTTTTCGTCCATCGCCCCCTCGTCGATGGTTCGTGCGCCCATCGCGCCGCTTTTCAGCTGCGAGATGAATGTCTGCTTGCAATGCAGCAGGTTGAACTTGTACGAGTCCAGCGACTTCTCCACGGCGTAGATGATGACGTCCACCTTGTCCGCCGCATAGAGCTTGGCAATCTCGTTGCCTTTCCTGACCGCCCGGCCGTCACGCTGTTGCAGGTCGGATGGGCGCCAGGGACAATCTAAATGATGGATGGCGACAGCCCGGCGTTGGGCGTTCACGCCCGTGCCGAGCATACTCGTCGAACCGAATAGCACACGCACCTGCCCGTTGTTCATCGCCTCAATGACCGCCTTGCGTGCCTTTTCGTTCTTGCACTCCTGAATGAAGCGGATTTCGCTTGCCGGTATGCCGTAGTCCTCCACCAGCTTGCGCTTGATTTCGGTATAGACGCTCCAGCCGCCACCGGGCTGGTACGTGCCCAAATCCGAAAAGACGAACTGCGTCCCCTTATGCGCGTCATACCTGCGGTAATACTCCGCTATCATCTTGGCGCAATGGCTCGCCTTGTTGTCTGGGTGGTCCTCATACGCTGGGTCTATCATGCGCATGTCCAGTGCCATCTTCCTTGCATAGTCCGTAGCGATGAGCATCTTCGCTTTTTCCTCCGTTTCCGACAGCGGCGGTCTGCCTAATATCGTCGCGTCGCCCGACTTGGCGAACTGCATCAGCTTTTCGATGAACACCTCCTGGTCGGGCGTGGGCGGTATGTGGTGCAGTATCTCGTTCTTCTTCGGGCGGTCCACGCCCACGTCCTCCGCCGTGCGGTAATCGGTTATCTCGTTGTAGAACGCCGCCAGCTCCGGCACCTTGATGAAGTAACGGAAACGCTCTTTCTGCACGATGCTGTTCGTCACGTTGAACTCGAAGTCGGTCGTCTTCTTGGCGAATATCGCCGCCCATGCGTCGAAGCAACGGATGTCCTGTTTTTCCAGTGCCTTCGGGCGCAGGTACTTGAACAGCAGGTACAGTTCCGTCAGCGAGTTGCTGATGGTCGTGCCGGAGAGGAACGTCGCCCCCAAATCCCTGCCCGTCCGCTCCTGTATGGTGCGGATGGCGAACAGCAGGTTCAGCGCCTTTTGGCTTCCTTCGGGATTGCCCAGACCCGCCACACGGTCGTGACGGGTGGTGAACGGGGCATTCTTGAACTGGTGTGACTCATCTATGAACAGGTGGTCGATGCCCATCTGCTTGAAGTCCGCTACATCGTCCGTCCTTGATTTTATCGCATATTCCACCTTTTCCAGCTTGGCTTGCAGGTTAAACTTGCGTTTCTCCAATCCTTTCAGCATCGCCCGTGACACGTCCTTGCCCTGCTGCCGCAGCACTTCGAGGTTTTCCTCCACCGTGTCCAGCTCCTCCTGCAGGATGCGCTGCTGCAACTCCGGCGACTGAGGTATCTTCCCGAACTGGTCGTGCGACATGATGACGCAATCCCAGTCGTTGTTGCGGATGTCGTTGAAAAAGCGCACGCGGTTGGCGGCTGCAAAGTCCTTCTCCGAGGCGTAGAGGATGCGGGCGTTGGGATAAGCCTTGCGGTAGGTCTCGGCAATCTCGCGCACGTTGGCCTTCAGCCCGATAATCATCGGCTTGTGTACCAGTCCCAGACGCTTCATTTCATGTGCTGAAACGCACATTATCAGCGTCTTGCCGGTCCCCACCTCATGGTCCGCGATGCCACCACCGTTCTGTTTCAGCATCCAGATGCAGTCCTTCTGCGAGGGGTACAAGTCCATTATGCCCAAGCCTTTCAGATCCAGGTCCGGGAACTTCTGGTGCGAACCGTCGTACTTCGGGCGCACGAAACAGTTGAACTTGTCGTTGTACAGGTCGGTCAGGCGTTTCTTGAACTCCGGCGACTGTTCCTCCAACCACTCGGTGAAGCCGTTTCGTATCTCGTCAATCTTCGCGTTGGCAAGCTGTATGCCCTCGCTGTCGCGCACCTTGATGTCGTTCCCGTTCTCGTCCTTGCCGATGCTTTTCATCATGTCGGGGCAGGTGTTGTGCAGGGCGTGTTTCAGCAGGTTCATGCCGTCGTAGTTTCGGTAATAGCCTTTCACCAGGAACTCGTCCGTGATTTTCATCGTCTTGTAGGCGCATTTCACCGAATACTCGTCGAGGCTTTCCGAGTAGGTTATCCGTACCTCCGTATCGAACAGGCGGCTCATGTAGGCGGCATACACGCCCGTGGGTATCCAACGCTCCCCGAAGTTGAAGTCCAGGTCCTCGAAAGGGATTTGTTCGGGCACGGCATTTTTCAAAGCTTCAAGCGACTCCTGTGCCTGTGGTATCATCCCGTGGCCCTCATGTCCCTTTATCCATTCCTTCACGTCAGCTACTTTCTGCACCACGTTCCCGGCGATGAAGCGGTCTGCAATCTCGTAGCCGTCCGCCAGCGGGTTGTAGAACACTTTGCCTTTCAGGGCATCGAGCATCTCCGCCTGCGGCAGGTCGCAGAGTGATTCCATGTAGGGCAGGTTCACGCCGCCGTAGAGGTTGAGCGAGGCGGACAGGGCTTCTTCGGGTGACTCCACTTCGACAAGCGTTTCCTGCGAAAAGGAAACGGGATGGTCGAAGATGTCCGCCTTGACGAATTGCCCGTCCTCGCCGCGCTCCAGCGAGAGCATGTTGCGCCCCGAAGCGTCCATCAGGATGAGCTTGGCGTTGTGCTTGGCGTTCAGGTTGCCGTAGCGCATGACGAACTCGTCGTAGTAAGTGTTCAGGTTGCGACGCAGCAGGGCGTTCTCCTCGTGGTTCTCCGCTTCGTAAGCGTAAAGCCGCTCGTAGGTGTTGCGCAGGTCGATATAAAGTTGCGCTTTCTGCGCTTGCATCCCGTCCATGTCGAGCGGCTGGAAGGTCGCCCCGTACCGGGTGACATCCTTCAGCACCCCGATTTGGAAGCGGACTCCGCCCGTATGTTCCCAGACGAGCGAGCCGTCTTTCAGGTGCGGCTCCATGATGCCCTTGAAGGGGCGTGGTTTCATGGCTTCCTCCTTCCGGTGCTGCCGTTCCTCCGGTGTCAGGGCGGCTTCCTCCTCGTGCATCTCCCTTTCCACACGCTCAATCTGTTTTTTCGCCCGCACCTCGTATGCGTTCTCTATCGGATAGACAGTTTGTACCTTTTCCACTTGCTTGGCGGTATTGGCATCCATTTTCTCCTTTCCCATACGGCGCAGTTCCGCCCGTCGTTCCGGCGTGAGTGACATCATCATCTCGTAGAAGCCGTTGATGGGCGGGTTGGTTTCCCAGTCCAGACTGCGGTAAACGGCATCCTCCGGGTCATCGTCTATGGCAGGCTTCTCTACGGGCGGTTCGGGCTTGGGATGTTCAGCCTCTTTCGGCTTCACCTCTATCTGTTCCAGTTCCGACGGGGAAAACAGCGACTGTTCCTGCTGCTTCTTGCGTTTGGGCTTGCCGCCTTTCTTCCTCTCCGGTTTCAACCCGCGTTCCGCCATCCGCCGCTCTTCCTGCGTGTAGCCAAACAGGTCGTACAGGTCCATAACCGGGGCTTCGGAACGTTTGGCTTCCATCCCCTGCGCCACGGCTTGCACCGGATTTTCTTCTCTTTTCACTTCCGGCTGCATGGGCTGTACCTGCACTTGTGACTGCGTAACTTCCACTTGTGGTTGCACGACTATCGCCTTCCGGGTTTCCTGCCTTTCACCTTTGATGCCGTTGTAGCGTTCCAAGTCCAGCCGTGCCGACAAATCCGCCGACAGCATCCGGTACAAGTCCGTGGCGATACCCTCCACGCCGCCGCTGTGCGTATAGACCATGGCAGGTTTGCCGTAAGGGTCGGTATCCCTTTTCGCGTCGGTATGGATGATACGGTCGGGGTGTGTTTTATAGTAATTGTTGATTTCCAGTCCGTTTTCCCCGTCCGATAGGCCAGCAATGAAGTGGGCTTCGTCCATTGTTCCCCCGGTCTTGCCTTCGTGCTTTTGCAGGATAATCAGGTCGCTGCCCACTTCCGTGTTTGCGTTGTCCGTGAACAGGTTGCTTGGCAGACGGATGGCGGAAAGCAGGTCGGCATTCACCATCATTTCCCCACGTACCGCCATGTTCCGGCTGTCCATGACACCCTGCGAGGTGATGAACGTCACGATGCCGCCGTCCTTCACCGCGTCCAGCGCTTTCAGGAAGAAATAATTGTGGATGGTCTTTGACGCTATTCCGCGTATTTTGTCTTTCCCGTCCGCAAATGTTGGGTCGAACACCGCTATGTCCCCGAAAGGGATGTTGGATATGACAAGGTCAAACCGGTTTAGGAACGGCTTTTCTATCTTCTCGAAGCCTTCCGTGCGTATCTTCTGCTGCGGGTACAGGTGTCCCAGCATCTTGCCCGTCAGCAGGTCTTTCTCGAAAGCCATCACGTCCGCCTGCGGGTTGTCTGAAAGTACCGAGCCGATGAACGCGCCCATGCCAGCCGAAGGCTCCAGCACGAGCTTCGGGCGTACCTTCCTGTCGTGCAGCACGTCCGCGATGGTATCCGTGACGGCCTGCGGCGTGTAGAACGCCGTCAGCACCGAGGCTTTCAGCGAGTCCACATACCGCTTGTACTCCGTTTCATCCCGGCTGTTCTCTCGGATGATGCGGTGCAGCTCCACTGTCGGGGCGAACAGTTCGAGGTCGGACTTCGCCCAATGCACGGCGTCGGACAGTTCCCTTGCCGGGTTCAGGATGCACTTCAGGCCCCCGAAGCCGCAGTAACGCTCCAGCAGCGTACGTTCCCTTTCCGTCGGGATGCGCCGTTCCCGGTCAAGCGTGAACGCCGTGCGTACCGCCTCGATGTTGTCGCGCAGCTTCTGTTTCCTATTGAACACCATGGCCACCCTCCAGATAAAGCACGACGGTTCCCACCAGCTCCGTGTAGAGCAGGTCATGGGCAGGCGACAGGGCGAAGGTGTCGTCCGACGTGTCGTAACCGGCGAACAGTTTTTTCAGATGGGGGTACAGGTCGCGGCAGAACGCCTCGCGTCCGGATTCCGGCACCTCGTCGGCAAACTCCCTCTCCACGACCTCTGTCAGCAGGGCGTAGGGCGAGAAGTGCAGCCCGCGCAGCAGGACGCGCATGGCTTCCTCGTGAGCGTGTTCCACTGTGCCGCCCGCCAGCCTTTCCTTTTCAAAGGTTACTGTGGCGGCTTCCTCCTTTTCTGTGATAAGGTCCGTGTCGGATGCTTTGTCGGGATGGTATTTTCTCAGGTAGTCCAGCAGGTACAGCCCGTAGTAGGACAGCTCCGCCGGAAGGGTTTTCTTGTTCTGTTTCATTTTCTGATGGATTTAGTGGATTATTGATAATGGAGTTGGGAAGGAAGGAAAAAAGGCACCCGGTATCCCTCCGAGTGCCGCCACTAAATCCACCGTAAAACAATGCTTCAACGTATTGAAACAGATTATGAACAGTGAATCAGTGGCAAAGGTAGTCATTATTTTCTTCCTCCTTTTATGTTAGTGGATTTTCTTGTCGATTTATTTTCAGGGAAGATGAATTTCGTGTTGAAATCCGTATCGAAAGCAACTGCTGCGCTGAACGGCTTGCCCTGTTTGCTCTTGAAGCCGCTGAGGACGCCCGTCTTTCCATTGGCCAGCAAATCATTCATTTCCGCATCAGTGAGCGTCCTGCCCGCTATCTGGCGGAACACCGGCAGGGCGCAGTCCGGATTGTCGCAACGTACCACCTTGCCGTAGAACTGCATCGTGCCCGTGCCGCACTTGGGGCAGGTGCAGCCCGACGCCTTGTGCCCGAAGATTTTATCGCAGGCAAGCAGTTCCGTGGTAATTTTCCGGGTATAGCTTTCGATGTCGCGCAGGAAAGCCTCGTGCGGCGTTTCTCCTTTCTCGATTTTTGCCAATTCCGCCTCCCAGCGTCCCGTCATCTCCACGTCGGCGATGTCCATGCCTTTCACGATGGAATACAAGGCGAGCCCTTTCTCCGTCGGCACGAGCGACTTCTTCACGCGCGCCATGTACTCCCTTTTGAGCAGGGTCTCGATGATGGCGGCGCGGGTGGCGGGCGTGCCGATGCCGCAGTCCTTCAACGCCTGGCGCACTTCCTCGTCCTCCATACCCTCGCGTCCGGCGGTCTCCATCGCCGCCAGCAGGGTGCTTTCCGTGTGGAGCGGTTTCGGACGGGTCATGCCCGAACTCATCGAGCAGCCGTTGATTGCCAGCGTGTCGCCCTCGTTCCAGTCGGGCAGTACGGTGTCTTCCTTATCGTCATCATAGACCGAACGCCAGCCCGCCTTGCGTACGATGCAGCCTTTCGTTTCAAACTCCACGCCTTCGCATTCCGCCCGGACGGTGGTCGTGTCCTTGACACACTCCGGGGAGAACGTCTCAATCATGCGCCCCACAATCATGTCGTAGATAAGCTGCTCGTTCTTGTAGAGCGCCAGCGGACGGTTGGGCGTCACCAGCAATGCGTGGTGGTCGGTCACTTTCGAGGCGTCCACGCTGCGGCGGTTCAGTCCGTCCATGCTTTTGATTTTATCGGCAAACAATGAATGGGCAGATAATCTTTCAAATAACAAGGGTACTTCGGCAAACACGTCCTCCGGAATGTAGCGGCTCGATGTTCTCGGATAGGTGACGAGCTTCGCCTCGTAGAGCTTCTGCACGAGGTCGAGCGTCTGTTCCGCCGTGAAGCCGTGCTTCGTGTTCGCTTCCTTCTGGAGCGTGGTCAGGTCGTACAGCAGCGGAGGGTTCTCCACCTTCTCCTTCTTTTCGACTTTCACGATGGTGGCGCACATCTGTTCCTTTACCTTATTATATAATGTGGCTGCCTCTTCCTTGTCTTTCCATTTTTCCACCGAGGCGAACTTTACCACTTCGCTTGCGCTTACCGACGGCGTGGTGAAATGAAGCTGGTGTACCGGTTCGGGCGTGAAACGCCTGTTCTCCCAATAACGCTTGCAGACCATCGCCAGCGTGGGCGTCTGCACTCGTCCGACGGAATACGTGCCACGCCCGGCGGCTACAGACAATGCCTGCGTGCCGTTGATGCCCACCAGCCAGTCGGCTTCGCTGCGGGCTTTGGCGGCAAGGTAGAGGCTGTCGTACTCGTGCCCGTCCTTCAGCTCTTTCAGTCCCTTGCGGATGGCGGCGTCGGTCAGCGAGCTTATCCACAGCCTTTGGAACGGCAGGGTGCAGCCTATGTAGGCATACAGGTAACGGAAGATAAGCTCCCCTTCACGGGCACAGTCGGTCGCCACGATGATGCCTTCACTTTCGTTCCATAATTTTGTTATCACCTTGATTTGCTTCACCGCCGCCGCGTCCGCCTTGCAGCCCTTGTCCGTCTTCACCTGACGGGGGATTAGCTCGAACTTTTCGGGTATGACGGGCAGGCTGTCGCGCCGAAAACCCTTGACACCGTACCCGTCGGGCATTGCAAGCTGCACCAGATGTCCCAGCGCCCATGTCACGTGGTAGCCGTTCCCGGTGAAATACCCTTCTTCTCTTCTCATTGCGCCGACAATCCGTGCTATCTCACGGGCGACGCTCGGTTTTTCTGCCAATATGGTAATCATGTCTTTCTCTGTTTAATTTGTTGATACTTTTGTTTTTGTTTGGGTGGAAACGGGGCACGGCCTTGTTTGTGGGATATGCGCACAAGGCGGTGTATGCTCCCCGTTTCACCCGTCAATCATTTTTGGATGGATTTAGTGGCGGCAATCAGGATACCTTCATGCCTTTGGATTTTCTGGTCTGCTGTTTCTGCTGCGTTTCGTCCTTCGGGGCGGTCTGTCCCTGCTGCAAAGGCTCCTTCACATGCTTCGTGGCTTCGTTGGTCTTGCCCTCGTTGTTCACGGCGAGCTGCGTGCGGCTCTCGTTGGACGGGGCGACGGTCTGCGCAAGGTCCGGGTTCTGCGAGTAGGTCAACGGACGCCCTTTCTCGAAACTGAACTTCAGGTATTTCGTGCAGGGCTGTCCCTGGTCGTCCTTCGCGTTGGCGAGCACCACTGTTTTGCCCTCCACGTAGTCCGCCTTCTGTTGGTCGGTGAACGTGTCGTCCTTCCACTTGCTTATCGGGCGGATGCTGCCGTCCTCGTTCGTCCACGAGCGGTTGCGGCGTTGCCCCTCTCCGTTGTTCTCCTGCTTCTGCCCTTGTGCGTCGGGATTGTCCTGCGATTTTCCCTGACGCTGCGCCTGTTGTTGCCGTTGCTGTCCCGGCACGAACTCCACGTCGCGCTTGTCGGCGTTCACCTGAAGCATTGCCTCGAACTTGCGCCCGTTCTTGAGCGTCACCTCCTTGGGCAAGGCAAGTCCGGCGCGGAGGATGTCCTGTTCCGCTTTCGACAGGGGTGTCTGCCCGATTTTATTGGGGATGCGCACCTTGTCGGCAGGGATGTCCACGACTTCATTCGTCAGGCGGTCGATGCTGATGTAGTGGGGCTTGATTTCCCCCGTCTTCTCGTTGGCGAAGTTGATGAGCTTGCCGAGGTTGCCCGTGCGTTTCAACGCTTTCTTGTCCTCATCGGTGAAGGTGTAGCCCCTGTGGGGGATGTCAAGGCGCGGTTCGTTACGGATGAAATGGGGTGTCAGTTTCAGCGTGCCGTCCTCCGCCTTCTTGAACGAGAGTCGGGCTTGCAGTTCGTAACTGTCCCCTCCGAAAGTCGGCTTCACCGTCACCAGCCCTGTCTTGCCGTAGTTCATCAGGGCTTTCAGGTCCTTTTCCGACAGTTGCTCCCTGTCGATGCCGCACTTGCGCAGTTCGGCCCAGTCCACCTGGTCGTCCGCTATCAGGTTCGGCTTCTCCTGCTTCTGCTGTGCCTCAGTTTCTTGTGGCTGCTGCACTTCCTGTTTCTGTTCTTCTTTTTTCTGTTCTTCTTTTTTCTGTTCCATTTCTTCTGTCTTTTTAATGGGTTCGTTGTTTTCTTGTTTTACATTTTCCGTTGCCTCCTGCTGGTATTTGGAGGTGTCCACCTTGTGCGGGGCAAGCATTTCCGCGTTTGCCGCAGGGTCTTTCAGCAAATCCTTGATGACCGGCAGCACCGCATCCGCCATGTCCGCCGCCACCCGGTAGAAGCCGAAGCGTGTCGGCTCCTTGCACTGGCGGTAGAAGTTCCTGAAGAAGTTGTCCACCATGTCCCCGTGGCGGTCGAAGCGCAGGAAGTCCTGCGAGTGTTCCGCCTTTGCCGGAGCCGTCTTCGGATAGCCCTTGCTGTCCAGCCCGGCTACTACGCTGATTTCGCCCGTCTTCTCGTCGCGGACGACCAGCACGTCCTTCTCGTTTTTCTTTTTCTGTTCCATTTCAGTTTAATTTTTACGGTTCGTTTTTTTGTCGTTTGATTTTCTTTTGGTATTGTCCGCCTTATCCTGAGCCCTGTCACGGAGTATTTCCCGCATGTGGGTGCTGATGAACAGTTCCACGTCCGCCCTGCGGTAATAGGTCTTGTGGCGGTGCATCCGGTAGGGCAGCAGCCCGTCGCTGCGGTAGCGTTGCAGGGTGCGCTTGCTCACGTGGAGCAGCATGCACACGTCTTGGTTGTCCATCGTGTCCTCTTCCAACAAGGCGGTGCCCTGCGGCTTTTCATTCACGTCACCGCGCATGGCGGAGAGCATCTCCTCCTGACGGTCGAGGCGGCTGAACACCTGCCTCATGCAGTCCTCGAAAGTGCGTCTGTCTAAAAACTCCATAGCCGTTCCTCCTTTCATTTCCTGCCCGCCTTTCCGCCCGTGCGGAGCCGGTAGTTGTGTTTCAGTTCCTCCGGTTTCTCCGGTGAAGTCTTGACCGCATTCTCCCGGATGATGCGTTCCACTTCTTCCGGAGGGTAACGGCAGTCGCCCCGGATGATGACATACCCGATGCGCTTCTCGTCGCGCAGCCGTTGCAGCGTGCGGCGGCTGACACAGAGCAGGCGCATCACTTCGCGGCTGTCCAGAAGGCAGGCGGTATCGTTCCGCTGTCCCTCCATGCCTTGCCTCCTCACATGGGAGGCGATTTCCTCGATGCGCCCTACGATGTCCTTGTAGGCGGCGCTTTCCATCGTGATGATTTCCATTTCTCAATCAGTTTTAATCGTTAGTGAATCAATTTGTCGGGAGCAAAATTCGGCCATTTTCAAAGGGCGGGCACGGTACTTACCCGTAACTTACGTGAGATTTTTATGGATTTTCCGCCTTACGGGGACTTCAACGGGCATTTTAATCATGGAAAACCGCCTGACCGACACTCCGGGCCGCCTGTTCCCGTCGTGTCCTGATGTGGCACAATAAAAAGTGCCACAAGCTGCCACCGCTTCCTTGTCCGGCCGGTTCCGGCTCACGGCTGTGTAACTTTGCGGCAAACCGATAAAATTTTGGAAAAATGGAAATAGTAATCATTGAGAAGACCGCCTTCGAGATGCTCCTTGCCGGGGTGAAGGCGTTGGAGGACAGGGTGAGGACGCTTGCCGAAAAGGGCGGCGACCGGCGCCTTGCCGAATGGATGGACACGGAGGACGTGTGCCGTATGTTGTGTATAACCCCGAAGACCTTGCAGGCCATGCGTGACAGGCACGACATCGCGTATTCGACAATCGGGCGCAAGTTCTATTACAGGCCGGAGGACGTGGAACGGCTCCTGCCGGATTCCGTAGCGGAAAAAACCGTCCGTCAGACACTTGAACCAAGCCACTAAATCCTACGTAAGATGAACGACAACGTATTGACAATGGACAGCGGGGCACTGGCGGATGCCATGCAGTCCGTAAGGAGAAGCCTGAAAATGGCGGACAGGCTTGCCGGAAGTTACATCCCGCCGATGGGCGGCGAGCGTTACCTCACCGACAGGGACCTGGCAGAAAGGCTGCACGTGAGCAGGCGCACCTTGCAGCAGTACCGCCACGAGGGGATATTGCCCTATTTCCTGTTCGGCGGCAAGACGCTCTACCGCGAGAGCGATGTACAGAAGGTGCTGGAGCGTAACTACCGCAAGGCGTACTGACGTATGCGGCAAGTAAAAATCGGGAGACGGACAACTCAATAATAGTTGCCGCCTCCCGATATTCATTTCAGGCCGTGTCTGTGCCGTTCAGCAATACGTACCGTGCGGATAGTGCAGGAACATGACTGTAGGCTCTTTCCCGGAACGTGCCGCCGTCCGGGCAATCCACTTGCGGAACAGGGCCGCCTGCCCCGTGTCGAACCGGAACGACAAGGCGATGACCGTTTCCATGCCGTACACTTCCGTGTAGTACTTTTCGCCCGGACGTATCCGGCGGCATGACTCTCCGCCCATAATCCCGTCCTTTCCCAGTCTCCGTATGGCGGCTTCCACCGACACGCCGCGCACGTAGAACAGGTTTGCCAGTTCCCCGATTGTCATCCACACCTCGGCGTCGGGCATGACTACCGTCCTGTTCTCTATTGTTATGACACCTCTTGTTTCCATGTTTCTTTTCGTTTTCGGGTTCAACTTCTAAATGGCTTGGCAGATGAACTGTTCCATCGGGGCGAGTTTTTGGGAGAGCAGTTCCATGTCCCGGCTCATCTTCTCAGCCGTGATTTGTAGGCTCGGCTGTCGGCGCCATGCCACCTTACGGTGGTAGGTTTCCGACAGCCTGCCTCCGAACCGTACGTA
>NZ_JAOQJI010000020.1:0-66737 GCF_025567125.1 Phocaeicola fibrisolvens
GAAGGAGGCGATAACCGTTTGTTTCCATAGCTGCTGATGATTCGTTGTTTGCAAAGATACGATTTTATACGGTTTACTCCTCAGATTTTTACGTTGAGCCGGATTCAGGGCTCAACGTAAAAATCTGAGGGATTCGTTGATTAAGCATAAATTTTAGCCAGCCTGAACAAAAAGAATTCTAGAGACTGAATAAAATCGGCGTCTATTGTAGAATTTTTTGTGGGGAATATAATCCTTTGTCTGAATCTTGTTTTGACTCCTAGAGGTCTTTAAAAAGCTTCTGAAGCTATTCTTTTTGTAGTTACTTTCTTTTTTCGTTTGATTTTTACAGAAAAGGGGATTGCTTCTTTTTATAATTAAACATAATACCGATTATATTCATTTTGTGTTTATACGAGAATGGAAGGTTTATTTCAGGAAAACGTCGAAGCGTTTGTTCTGAAACGTTTAGGCATTTCAATTAAAACACTTCGACGTTTGAAGTAAAACGCTTCGGCGTTTCAATCAAAACTCTTAGGCGTTTAAAAGAAAACGTCGAAGCGTTTTGTGACGAACGCTTCGACGTTTTTCAATTGCTTGTTTTCGGGCACTGAGAAGCCGGTTTTCAGACTTCCAATGCCCCGATGATGTCGCGTACGGAACTGTATCCGTGACGGTCCAGATAGTCATTGATGCCTTCGGCCACTTTCACGGTGATGGCCGGGTCGATGAAGTTGGCCGTACCGATTTGGATGGCAGTGGCACCAGCCAGCAGGAATTCCACGGCATCCTTCCAGTTCATGATACCGCCCAGGCCTACTACCGGAATCTTCACGGCCTTGGCCACCTGCCATACCATGCGCAGGGCGATGGGTTTCACGGCTGCACCGCTCATACCGCCGGTTACGGTAGACAGCACCGGACGGCGCTTCTCCGCGTCGATGGCCATACCCAGCAGGGTGTTGATGAGCGACACGCTGTCGGCTCCGGCACCTTCGGCTGCACGGGCAATCTCAGTGATGTCGGTCACGTTGGGCGACAGCTTCACAATCAAAGTCTTCTTGTAGACCTTGCGCACGGCGCTCACCACTTCGGCTGCTCCGTGGGCCGTCACACCGAAAGCCATACCTCCCTGCTTCACGTTCGGGCAGGAAATGTTCAGCTCGATGGCCGGGATGTTTTCCAGTTCGTTGATGATGGAAGCCGTTTCGGCATAGTCTTCCACCTGTGAGCCGGACACGTTCACAATCATGTTCGTGCGGATGTCCTTAATCTGAGGATAGATATGGTCTACGAAATAATGCACGCCCTTGTTCTGCAGTCCCACGGCATTGAGCATACCCATGGGCGTTTCGGCCATACGCGGATAAGGGTTTCCTTCCCGATGATGGAGCGTGGTACCCTTCACGATGATGCCTCCGATTTTCTCCAGGTCGACGAAATCCTGGAACTCCAGTCCATATCCGAATGTACCCGATGCGGTCATGACCGGGTTCGACATGTTCAATTTACCGATGTTTACGCTTAAATCTGCCATAATAGTTTCTTTATATTAAATACCGGACCTTCTTTACATACGCACACATGTCCCTCGTCGGTCTTTTCCACGCAGCAGAGGCAGGCGCCGACGCCGCAGGCCATGGTGTTTTCCAGTGACACTTCACATTCGATGCCTTCTGCCTTGGCATACTTGGCCACTGCCACCATCATGGGTTTCGGGCCGCAGGTGCAGATCAGGTCGAATCGTTTTTCTTTCAGTACGCTGTGCATGGTGACGTATCCTTTTTCGCCCATGCTGCCGTCTTCGGTGGTGGTGTACACGTCGCCGAGAGCTTTGAACTCTTCCAGCTGGAGCAGGTCGTTCTGCGAGCGGGCACCCAGCAGGAAGGTCGGCTTGCATCCCCGTTTCAGGAGGGCTTCACCCAAGTAGAGCATGGGAGCTGTACCCACGCCGCCGCCCACGAGCAGCACCTTGGTGTCGGGCGAATCCGGAATTGTGAATCCGTTGCCCAGCGGGAGCACCACGTTCACCGTGTCGCCTTTCTCTACGGTGGCCAGTTTACGGGTACCGTCGCCCACGAGCTGGACGAGGAACCACACTTCGTTTTTCTCTCTATCTACATAGTTGATGGAAATGGGGCGACGCAGGAAAGTAGTCGGCGAGCCGTCCACCCGGATTTCGGCAAACTGTCCCGGAAGCATTTCGGGCAAGGGAGCCTCTTGCGTCAGCTTGATGAGAACGTAGTTCGCGTGCAGGCGAAGGTTCTCGGTGACTGTCAAATCTAAGATGTATTTCTTCATATAAAAAAGGTAAATTCGTTTCTTTCACGCAAAGATACGAATTTACCTTTTATATGCCTAGCTCCCGGGGGAATGCTTTTCCCGTGCGGGGTGTTATTTTTCGGGTTTGAAGACCTCGTAGGTGCCGTTGTCGAAGAAAATGCGTATTTCGGTAATCTTCGGATGCGGCTTTTCGATGTACTTAACTTCCTCTCTGATAATCTCTTTGGGGGGATAAACTACCTTGGAAACCTCGTTCTCCTTGCAAAAATCGGGAGAATCCGGTTCGTCGGTCGTGTTTTTTGGATTCTCAAATGGTTGGGTGAACAAGTCCATGCCTGTCACGGCGGGAGCACTTTCTTCCATTTCGCCTTCTCCGTAGAGCAGCCAGTTGATGTTGACATACGGACAGGCTTTGTGGATGCGCATCACGACTTCCAGGCTCGGTTTGTTTCGTCCGCTGAAGATGTGCGACAGTGACGAGGTGGAAATCCCTATCTTCTCGGCGAATTCGGCGTTCGTCAATCCCTCTTTTTGCATGATTTTTAGAATCCGGTCCTTCATATACAAATGGAAATGGCTTTGTTTATTGATTACAAAAGTAATCCTTTAAATTTAGAAATGCAAATTTATAAATCTAAATTTACATCGTTACAGATGTAAAACAATGCGTTCCATTTGTATAATATTGCTTCTGTACAAGTGTAAATACATTTGTAATCTACTTTATTATAAGTGATTATTTATTTGGTATTCATTGTGTTATGTAGATATACATGTGTATTTAGGGCTGAAATTGAAATTTATTCGCTGTATTCCCTTGTTTTGTTGAAGGTATTTGTGGATTTTTGTCTTATAATTGCTGGTAATCAGTGTATTATGTATTATTAAAGTAAAGGTTATATTTATTCGTTTACATTTAGATGTGTAACGGTTTATTCTTGTAAATCGCTTTGTATCAGTGTAATCACTCCCATATCCGATTCTAAAAGTTTACATTTGTGCTATGTAAAATAGACAAATACAAATGTAAACTATACAAATCTACATATTATTGGGTTTACTTTTGTATTTTCACCTATCCACTTCTACTTGTAATTGACCGTTTGTAGGGAAACTTCGTGAGAATTCAAAATTTGACGTCCATTTGTATTTCGCTCCGGAATTTTCAATTCTCGCGCAAACGAAAAAAGCGGCATACATCCGGCGATTTTCCGAATGTATGCCGCTTTTTTGAGGGCTTATCGTAACCTCTCCGCTTCGGAGAGAAAATTTAGTGCAGGATAAAGTAAATCAGATCGCGCAGCAGTTCCCCGTCGGGCGTGGACGGATTGCCGATGCCTTTTGACTTGGCATCGCATTCGCGGATGGCATGGATAATCTGCATCACCTTCACGCCTGAATAACGGCGCATGGCTAGCATGTAATCCTTCGCCTGCCACGGACTTTTCAGGCCCAGCTGGGCGGCGATTCCCTGGTCGGATTTCTCGGGAGCATAATAGGCCAGCATCAGGTTGGAGAAGAAATTGAACAGGATGGCCAGCGTCATCTGCAACGGATTGTTCTTGGGATTTTCCTCGAAATACTTGATGATTTTGTTGGCCTTCAGTACGTTCTTTTCCACCAGCGCATTCCTCAGCTCGAAGTTATTATAGTCCTTGCTGATACCGATGTTGCGCTCTATCTGCTCCGGCGTGATTCTGCGCATACCAGCCGGAAGCGTGAGGATGAGTTTCTCCAGTTCGCCCGCCATGCGGTTCAGGTCGGCTCCCACGAACTCGGCCATCATCTCCGAAGCCTTGGGCTCGATTTCCACCTTCCGGCGCTTTAAGTACGACGAGATGAAACCGGGCAGCTGGCTGTCCTTGAGCTTGCGCGATTCGAAGAGCACGCCGTTCTTTTCGATTTCGGCGGCCAGCTTCTTCCGGCGGTCGATGCTGCCGTGCTTGTAGCAGATTACCAAGATAGTCGATTTCTGGGGCTTCTGCAGATAGAAGGCCAGCTCGTCGAGGCGCTTCAGGCTCTGTGCCTCCTTGACCACCACTACCTGGTATTCCGACATCATCGGATAACGCTTGGCGGCATTGATGACGTTGGGCACGTCAGTATCTGCCCCGTAGGTTACGGTCAGGTTGAATTCCTTTTCCGTCTCGTTCAGCACGGTGTCGATGATGTAGTCGGCAATCCGGTCGATGTAGTAATCCTCTTCGCCCATCAGAAAATAGACAGGCGCGTAGACCCGGTTCTTCAGGTTGCGTACAATCTCTTCGTATGTGACTTCCTTTGCCATTGTCTCCTGCCTCGTTTACCAGTCGAATTTCAGGTGTTTCACGGTCTTCTTTTCGTCGATGATCATGCGCAGGGCATCGATGCCGATTTCTACGTGCTCATGGACGAAGTTCTTGGTCACCATCGAGTCGCTCTGTTCGGTCTTCACGCCTTCCGGAATCATGGGTTGGTCGGATACGAGCAGCAGGGCGCCCGTCGGGATGTGGTTGGCAAATCCGGTGGTGAACAAGGTGGCTGTCTCCATATCCACCGCCATGGCACGGGTTTTCACGAGGTACTTCTTGAAGTCCTCGTCGTGCTCCCAGATACGGCGGTTGGTGGTGTAGATTGTACCCGTCCAGTAGTCGCGCGAGTGGTCACGGATGGCTGAAGATACGGCACGCTGGAGCATGAAGGCCGGAAGTGCCGGTACCTCGGGTGGATAATAGTCGTTCGACGTTCCTTCGCCGCGGATGGCGGCAATGGGGAGAATCAGGTCGCCTATCTGGTTCTTCTTGTCGATGCCCCCGCACTTGCCCAGGAAGAGGCACGCCTTGGGATGCACGGCACTCAGCAGGTCCATGATGATGGCGGCGTTGGGGCTTCCCATCCCGAAGTTGATGATGGTGATTCCCTCTGCGTGGGCCGAAATCATGTTGGCGTCGCGTCCCAGGATGGGCACGTTGAACTGTTCGGCAAAGATTTCGACGTATTTGTTGAAGTTCGTCAACAGGATGTATTCACCAAAGTCTTCCAGCTTCCGCTTGGTGTAGCGCGGGAGCCAGTTTGCTACTATTTCTTCTTTCGTTTTCATTGGATTTCAGAATTTGTGTTGCCAATAAGGTTTTCTCAGAAACGTGGAATTACGTTCTATTTACGCAAATGTACAATAATAATGCAAACAGGAAAAAGAAATCAGTATTTTCTCGCACCGGAGACCCGCAGATTTTGGAAAATAATTCGGCTTTTATGTGGTTTTGGGAAAATAGCGTATCTTTGCCCCGTAATAAAAGGACGCTTATGGATGCATTGAACTTACCCGCCTTTGACGCCAAGATTGCGCAGCGCGACGGGAAACACGTGATATTCGACGTAATCCGCCGCCGCTATGTGGCGCTGACTCCGGAAGAATGGGTGCGCCAGCATTTCACGCATTTTCTGCTGGAAGTGAAAGGCTATCCGCAAGGGCTACTGGCCAATGAGATACAGATCAGCCTGAACGGGACGAAGAAACGCTGCGATACGGTGCTTTACCGGCGCGACCTGACCCCGCAGATGATTGTGGAGTACAAGGCCCCTACGGTGGAGATTACGCAGGCGGTCTTCGACCAGATTACGCGCTACAACATGGTGCTGAAGGTGGATTACCTGGTGGTGAGCAACGGGCTCTACCACTACTGCTGCCGAATCGACTATGCGCGCAACACGTATTATTTCCTCCCCGACATCCCCCGCTATGCCGACCTGTAGGCATAAAAAAGAAGGAATCCCCGGATGGGAATCCCTTCTTTTGCTCACCGAAATTCCGGTGTTTATTTTATTTTTGTCTCCAAGTGCTTTTCTGTTTCTACTCCAGCCAATTCCGGGTCAATCATGATACGACCACAGTATTCGCAAACGATGATTTTCTTGCGCATGCGGATGTCGAGCTGTTTCTGAGGCGGAATCTTGTTGAAGCAACCTCCGCAGGCGTCACGCTGCACGTAAGTGATACCCAGACCGTTGCGTGAGTTCTTGCGGATACGCTTGAAAGCCTGAAGCAGACGCGGTTCGATGGTAGCTTCCAAGTTCTTTGCTTTTTCTCTCAGCTTTTCCTCTTCCTGCTTGGTTTCGGCTACAATTTCGTCCAGTTCGTTTTTCTTTACTTCCAAGTCTTTCTTTCTTTCTTCCAGCATCTGCTCGCTCTTTACGATTTCTTCTTCTTTGGCCTTGATGCCGGCAGTGTATTCTTTGATACGTTTTTCGCAGAGTTCCACTTCGAGGCTCTGGAATTCGATTTCCTTGGTCAGTACGTCGTATTCACGATTGTTGCGCACATTGTCCTGCTGGCTCTTATACTTGTCGATTGAAGTCTTGGCCGTTTCGATTTCGATTTTCTTGCTGGCTACATTTGACTTCAATTCTTCAATTTCACCCTTGATTTTTTCAATACGTGTGCTCAAACCGGTCACTTCGT
The DNA here is from genome assembly GCF_025567125.1 of Phocaeicola fibrisolvens. Taxonomy (NCBI): domain Bacteria; kingdom Pseudomonadati; phylum Bacteroidota; class Bacteroidia; order Bacteroidales; family Bacteroidaceae; genus Phocaeicola; species Phocaeicola fibrisolvens. The sequence goes on from NZ_JAOQJI010000020.1 coordinate 6,704, forward strand.
CTTCCAAGTCCTGCACTTCCAGCGGAAGCTCCCCTCTCAGTGTCTTGATTTTATCAATCTCCGACAACATGGTTTGCAACTGGTAGAGCGCTCTCAGCTTTTCTTCTACACTCAATTCATTCGGATCTTTTTTTGCTTCTTTAGCCATAGTTTTCTACAAGTATTTTATGGGATTGGTATTGACACGCGTCAGCTGGACATCGAGTGTCGGAAACTTCTCCCGTATGATTGAATATAATAAATCTTTGGTATATTGTTCGCTTTCGTAATGCCCTATCTCTGCTATCAGGATGTCGTTCTCGTAGCTGAAATAGTCGTGATATTTCACCTCACCCGTCAGGAAGACATCGGCGTGCGCACCTACTGCGTTGGGCAGCAGAAAGGCTCCGGCCCCTCCGCAGAGGGCTACCTTCTGGATAAGTCTTCCCGTCATACGGGAGTGTTTCACGCAGCCCACTTCGAACAGTTTCTTCACGCGACGCAGAAAGTCGGTCTCTGTTTCCGGCTCTTCCAGCTCGCCCACCAGTCCCGAACCGGCTTGTGCCCATTCGTTCTGCAAGGGATAGAAGTCGTAGGCCGGTTCCTCGTAGGGATGGGCCTCGATGAGGGCCTTCTGCACCTTCCCTTTCAGGTAGGCCGGAAGCACCGTCTCTACCCGTACTTCCTGTTCTTCGTGCAACTGGCCAATTTCTCCGCAGAAAGGATGTGTGCCCGGCTGTGCACGGAAAGTCCCCTTTCCTTCCAGGCTGTAGCTGCAGGAGTCGTAGTTGCCGATGCATCCGCATCCGGCTTCGAACAAGGCGCGGCGCACCTCTTCGGCCTGGGCTGTGGGGACAAAGGTGACCAGTTTCAGCAGCTGGTTTTCTTTCGGCTCCAGGATGCGCAGGTTCTTCAGGCCGATGATTTCGGCAATCTTGAAGTTCACTCCCTGCGGTGCATTGTCCAGGTTGGTGTGCATCGAGAAAATCACAATATCGTTTTTGATGGCCTTCAGGATGCAGCGTTCCACGTAGTCGCGTCCGGTGATTGACTTGTAGCCTTTGAAGATGAGCGGATGATGGGACACAATCAGGTTATATCCCAGCGTGATGGCTTCGTCTACCACGGCTTCCGTAACGTCCAGACACAACAAAGCCCCTGTAGCTTCCGCGTCTGTCAATCCGATTTGCAGTCCGGCATTGTCGAATCCGTCCTGTAAAGGCAGAGGCGCGAATATCTCAAGGGCATTCACAATTTCCTTAATTTTCATATTTCGCGAAGAATTTCATGCAAAGATAGGATTTTTCGTGCACATATCCATGGAGGGGACATCGTTTTTGTATTTTTTCATGAATATTCCTTTGCATACAGACATGAAAAAGCCCCGCAATGTATGAAAAGACATTGCGAGGCTTCTCACTTATACACCTTTAAACAAAATGAATTCCTGTTTTATTTGCGGGCTTCTGCAATGTAACCCAGTGCTTCCTTACATTTCTCAGTAACGTAAGTCCAGTCTTCTGCGGCTACTTTGTCCTTCGGGAACAGTTTGGAACCCATACCTACGCAGAATACGCCGGCCTTGATCCAAGAGGTCAGATTTTCCTGTGTCGGTTCTACTCCACCGGTTACCATCAGTTTAGACCACGGCATCGGGGCCAGCATGCCTTTTACCAGTTTCGGACCCAGCACGTCGCCCGGGAAAATCTTGCATAAGTCGCATCCCAGTTCCTGAGCGAAACCTACTTCAGACACGCTTCCGCATCCCGGAGTGTAAGCCACCAGACGGCGGTTGCAAACCTTGGCGATTTCAGGATTGAACAACGGACCTACCACGAAGTTGGCACCCAGCTGGATATAAAGAGCTGCCGTAGCCGGGTCTACTACAGAACCCACTCCCATTGCCATTTCCGGACATTCCTTGGCAGCGAATTTCACTACTTCGGCAAACACTTCGTGTGCAAAGTCGCCACGGTTGGTGAATTCAAATGCGCGTACGCCACCGTCATAGCAAGCTTTTACCACTTTTTTTGCAATTTCTGCATCCTTATGGTAGAATACAGGTACCATACCGGTTGAACCAATCTTGTTCAGAACCGCAATTTTATCGAATTTAGCCATTTTTCTAACCTATATTTTGTTGTTGGTTGTTTCTTGAAAATTATCTCTGTACACGTCCGCTGGCGTCACCACCTGCCAATGCTTCTACTTCTTCGGCAGAAACCAGGTTGAAGTCGCCGTTGATAGTGTGCTTCAAGGCAGAAGCTGCTACTGCAAATTCCAATGCTTCGCCCTGAGTCGGTTTGGTCAGCAGGCCGTGGATGATACCGCCTGAGAAAGAGTCACCTCCACCTACACGGTCGATAATCGGGTCGATGTCGTAGTGTTTGGAAACATAGAACTCTTCTCCGTTGTAAATCATGGCCTTCCATCCGTTGTGAGTAGCAGAGTAAGATTCACGCAAAGTAGAAATCACATACTTGAAGCCGAATTCCTTGGCCATGGCAGTAAAGATGCCTTTGTAGCCTTCCGCATCGGTCTTTCCACCTTCTACATCCGCATCCGGCTTGAAGCCCAGGCAGAGTTCTGCATCTTCTTCGTTGCCGATGCATACGTCTACATATTTCATCAGCGGGCGCATGATAGACTGTGCTTTTTCTTTTGTCCACAATTTCTTGCGGAAGTTCAGGTCGCAGGAAACTGTTACTCCGTGACGTTTTGCAGCTTCACAAGCCAGACGAGTCAGTTCGGCAGCTTTGTCAGAGATAGCCGGAGTAATACCTGACCAGTGGAACCAGTCGGTACCTTCCATGATGGCATCAAAGTCGAAGTCGCAGGGGTCAGCTTCAGCGATGGCTGAATGAGCACGGTCGTAGATAACCTTGCTGGGGCGCATAGAAGCACCTGTTTCCAGGTAATAGATACCTACACGGTCACCACCGCGGGCGATGTAGTCCGTTTTTACGCCGTATTTGCGCAATGCATTTACAGCCGACTGTCCGATTTCATGTTTCGGCAATTTGGTTACGAAATATGCATCATGGCCGTAGTTGGCACAGCTTACAGCCACGTTTGCTTCACCTCCGCCGTAAACGACGTCAAAACTGTCAGATTGAACAAAGCGAGTATTGCCTGGTGTAGACAATCTCAGCATGATTTCGCCTAAAGTAACAATTTTTCCCATTGCTAGATATTTTTAATACTTATGTAATTAATAATGTAGTTCTTAGCTCGTGTAGCAGAACGAAATATTTCTTTTTTCTCTTTATAAATATCCTTTCTGTGTACGCACACAAAGGTACGGTTTATTTTTTAAAAACCAAAATAAGTTATATATTTGTATCGAAAAAAATGATTTTTTACTTCACACAGAGTTTTTATAATATAATAAGGTAGGAAAAGCATGGAGAAACAGCAAGATAGAATCCGGATAAAGGATATTGCCCAGATGGCCGGAGTATCGGTGGGTACAGTCGACCGTGTGCTTCATTCGCGGAGCGGGGTGTCAGAATCCAGCCGTATCAAAGTGGAAGAAATATTACAGAAGCTGAATTATCAGCCCAATATGTATGCCAGCGCACTGGCTTCGAACAAGAAATACAGGTTTGCCTGCCTGCTTCCTTCGCACAACGAGGGTGACTACTGGAACGATGTGGAGCGCGGCATGCAACAGGCCGTGACTCGTTTCTCCGATTTCAATGTTTCGCTGTCTGCTTTCTATTATGACCAGTATGAATCGGGAGCCTTTACGGAAGCAGGGCAGCACATCCTCGACGAACAGCCCGACGGAGTTATCCTGTCTCCTACCATCGAAGAGGAAACCGAAAGATTCGTTACCCGGTTGCAGGAATCCGGTATACCTTATATATTTATTGATTCGAACATTCCGCGCCTTGCTCCGCTGACTTTTTTCGGCCAGCATGCCCAGCGTAGCGGTTATTTTGCAGCACGCATGTTGCGCCTGCTTGCTCAAGGCCAGTCGGAAATTGTGATTTTCCGGCAGATTAACGAGGGACGTTTGGGGTCCAATCAGCAGCTTTACCGTGAAGAAGGTTTTTATGCCTATATGAAGGAACACTGTCCTGGACTGAAGATGTGGGAACTCAACCTCTATGCCAAGCAGCCGGGCGAAGATGCATCACTGCTGGACGAGTTTTTTGCTGCACACCCGGCGGTGAAATGTGGCATTACGTTCAATTCGAAGGCTTACATCATTGGGGAATACATGCAGCGTCACAGACGCACGGATTTCCACTTGATGGGATACGACTTGTTGCGCCGCAATGTAGCTTGCCTGAAAGCGGGAAGCATTGAGTTTATCATCGCCCAGCAACCTACGGTACAGGGATACAACAGCATTGAATGCTTGTGCAACCACCTGATTCTGCGCAAGAAGGTGAAGGACTGCAACTACATGCCTATCAACCTGATTACGACAGAGAACATCGATTTTTATTTCGATGCGCACGTCAACGAATAACCTGATCATGTTATTAGTATATGAAAACAACTTATTTGCGAATCAATCCGGCCGACAATGTGGCGGTGGCCATCGCTCCCCTTCGTGCGGGAGAGACCATTGAGGCAGACGGTCGCACTATTACGCTTCGCACGGACGTGCCTGCCGGACACAAGGTGACACTGAAGGATTTCCGTGCCGGAGAAAATGTCATTAAATACGGCTACCCCATCGGTCACGTGATGAAGGACGTGCCCGAAGGTACCTGGGTGAGCGAAAAAGATATCAAGACCAATCTGGCGGGACTGCTGGACTATACCTACACGCCGGTGGAAGTACATACAGACATCGCCGTGGAGTATCGCACGTTCAAGGGCTACCGCCGCCGCAACGGTAATGTGGGAGTACGCAACGAGATTTGGATTATCCCGACCGTGGGCTGCGTGAACGGTATCGTGAACCAGTTGGCCGACGGACTCCGACGCGAGACGGACGGTGGAAAGGGGGTAGATGCCATCGTGGCTTTCCCCCATAATTACGGTTGTTCGCAGCTGGGCGAAGACCATGAGAACACGAAGAAGATTCTGCGCGACATGGTGCTGCATCCCAATGCCGGAGCCGTGCTGGTGGTAGGTTTGGGATGCGAGAACAACCAGCCCGACGTGTTTCGGGAATTCATCGGCCCGTATGACGAAGACCGTATCCGTTTCCTGGTGGCGCAGAAGGTGGACGATGAATACGAGGAAGGCATGCGCATCTTGCGTGAACTGTATGCCAAGTGCTGTCAGGACGAGCGTACCGATGTGCCCCTCTCCGAGTTGCGCGTGGGACTGAAATGCGGTGGCTCCGACGGTTTTTCCGGCATCACGGCCAATCCGCTGCTGGGCATGTTTTCCGACTATCTGATTGCGCAGGGAGGCACCTCGGTGCTGACGGAAGTGCCCGAGATGTTCGGGGCGGAAACCATTCTGATGAACCGTTGCCGCACGCCTGAACTCTTCCAGCAGACCGTGAGCCTGATTAACGACTTCAAGGAATATTTCCTTTCCCACGGGGAGGCTGTGGGCGAGAATCCTTCGCCGGGTAACAAGGCGGGCGGCATCTCTACCCTCGAAGAGAAAGCTTTGGGCTGCACGCAGAAGTGTGGCAAGAGTTACGTGTCGGGCGTGATGGCCTATGGTGACCGCTTGCAGGCCAAGGGGCTCAACCTGCTTTCGGCTCCGGGAAATGACCTAGTGGCCGCTACGGCCCTTGCCGCTTCGGGCTGCCACATCGTGCTCTTCACCACGGGGCGCGGTACTCCTTTCGGTACCTTCGTGCCCACGATGAAGATTTCCACCAACTCCCACCTGGCGGCACAGAAACCCGGATGGATTGATTTCAATGCGGGGGTCATCGTGGAAGACGAACCGATGGAGATCACCTGCCGCCGTTTCACCGACTATGTGATTCGGGTGGCCAGCGGGGAGTTCGTGAACAACGAGAAGAAGAACTACCGCGAAATCGCTATTTTCAAGAATGGGGTAACGCTTTAAGATTGCGTTTATAAAATCATCGCTGAAATCCATAAAAAAACGCAAGGACGTATGCGGTAAAGCGTCCTTGCGTTTGGTTTGAAAACACCTTTACGTTTTATTTCAAGTGCAAAGGTGTTTTTCTTTTAACGTACTTATGTTTCAGTGAGAGCGCAAGTACGTTTTTACTTCTTTTTGGTGGTGATGAGAATCACGCCGTTCTTCCCTTTTTCGCCGTATATATCCGTAGCCGATGCGTCTTTCAATACAGTGATTGATTCAATGCATTGTGGGTCGAGTTTGTTCATCGTTTCGGTGGAGGCCTCTGTTTTGTCTATCAACACCATCGGCAATGCTTCCTCTTTTCCCAGACCGTCCTTGCCGTTCTGAAACATTTGGATGATTGCTGCCGGAACTTCGCTTTTCTGAGGATCCGGAGTGACTCCATATCCTACTACTACGACATCATTGTCGCCTGCCTGCGGCTTGTGCTTGGAACCCTCCAGCATAAAGGTGACCGGCAGGGTGAATTTCACGGCAACCGCCTGACCGCCCTGCATGCCCGGTTTCCATTTCGGCATGGTGCCAATCACCCGGATGGCTTCCGCATCCAGCCACGGGTTGACCGGTCGGAGCACGTGGAGGTCGCTCAGCGAACCGTCTTTCTGCACGATGAACTGTACGATGACCCGTCCCTGCTTACCGGCTTCCTGTGCTTTGGTAGGGTATCTCACGTTGCGGGCCACAAAGTTCAGACATTCTTTCATGCCTCCCGGAAATTCCGGCATTTGTTCCACTACGTCAAAGGTCCGGTCGTCCGAAGTTACGGCTTGCGGAACAGGTGCTACTACCTTCACATCTTTCTTTGTGTCACCTTCAGGTAGTACAATCGTCTGGTCGGCCTTTTTCAGACAATCCTTCACCGTCATGGTAACCGTACTCATACCGATGTAGGACACCTGGATGCTTTGGTCGGTAGCGGTTTCAAGCGTGAAGTTGCCGTTTTCGTCGGTAATGGTACCGTTGGTCGTATTCACTACGAGTATGGCTGCCGCGATGACGGGTTCTCCCTTCTCATCTACTACCTTCATCTTCAGGGTGACCTTTTCGGCAGGGTTCGGCACATTTTTATCGGCATACGTTTCCAGAACTGCCGATAAATCATTAACTTTGACACTTGAAATCTCGTCCAGCGGTTGGGAGATTTCGGGACGGGCAAAGGCGGCCACGGTGATGGCTGCCAGCGGAAGTACATAGAGGTACTTGGCGCGTGCCCACGGATTGGATTTTTTTCGAATCATCATAGTGATACGTTTTTTAAGTGAACTGTGATTAAAGCTGTTGGCAATAGAGTAGAGCCTTGCGCCAACGGCTTTTTTTATTAATAACATTTGATATTCTTTCGCATTGATGCCCTGACGGAGTACTTCTTCGTCGGCTTCGTATTCATGAATGTTCTGCAACTCCTGTTTGAGTAGCCAAATGGCCGGGTTGAACCATTGCAGCCAGGCACAGATTTCGGTCAGCAACAAGTCCCATGAGTGACGGTGATGGATGTGGGCCATTTCGTGCACCAGAATGTGATGTCCGCTTTCCTTCAGGTCTGTTTCAGAAATCACGATGTAGCGCATCCAGCTGAAAGGAGCCAGTTTGCGATGGTGAACTACTAAGCAGATACCGTTGTCTAACCTTTCACACCGGCTGTGGCGAATGAGATAAAGCATGCGTCCCAGCGACCAGAGGTGACGGGCGATGACAAAAAACAATCCCGCAAAATAGACTAACACCAGCCCTTCCTGCCAGTGGAACGGGCGACTTCCCTCTTCCACCACTACTGCTTCGCTGTTCCATTGATACATCAGCAGCAAGTCCTCCATCGACATCACTTGTGCATTTACCGGCGAAGCCTGTTCCACCGTCACCTTTACCAAAGGCAGCAGGCATGATAGCAGCATCACCCCTAGCAAAGCCATCCGGTTGAAACGATGGAAAGTTTCCTTGCTGAGTAGCAGGCGGTAGAACAGATAGAACATCGCCAGGCAGACAGCCGACTTGAGTATATAGACTAAAAAAGTTCCCATGACTTTATGTGTGTTTACAGTTATTATTCTGTACCGACCAAGGTCTTTTCTAATTTCTGTTTATTTCTCGGCCGATAATTGTCGGATGGTTTTCAGTAGTTCGTCACGTTTCTGCTGGTTGGTGCCTATGGTGAGCTTTCGCACTACCCCCTGCTTATCAATCACTACCGTGGTGGGTGTCTGCTGTACGCCGAACATCTTCCACAACGCAGAATCGTTTGCTACCTGATGAAAGCGGAATCCCTGACGTTCCACAATCGTCTGTATCTGTTCGGGAGTGTTCCAGGTGACGGCCAGGTAATTCACATCAGGGCAGGCATCTAGCCATTTGCTCAGTTCGGGCATCTCGCGGATGCAAGGACCACACCCCGTGTACCAGAAGTTGAGCACCAGCGGACGTCCCAGGGTATTGCGGTCAGTCCAGCGGGTACTGTCGGTAGACTGTACGCTGAAAGGCTTAATGTGCTCCCCTTCCTTCAGGGCTAGTTTAGAAGTGTGAGTAATCATTGACATAAACTTTACGTTTTCCTTCGCTTTCTCCAGCCAATAATCTGCATCCTTCACTTCAGACAGAGGAACGGCGTACGTCTTTGAGTTCTCGCTTAGTTTGACGCCTGTTACCAGTATCATCATCCGTCCGTCTTCGCTCTTCAGAACTGCCATCTTGAGTTTTGCCCCATCCAGTTCGGAGGGCGTTTCCATGAAGAAACAGCCGTCTATCAGCAGTTTCGGTTCCTTTTTACTTTCCGTCTGTCCCCAGAAAGGCAGCATCAGGCTATATAGCAGCCACGTTGTCAGCAATATACGTTTTTTCATAGCCTTCCTTCTTCTACTTTCTGTATCAGTTCCTTGAGTTCCTCCACCGAAATGTCTTCTTCTTTCACCAGCGAGGAGACAGCCCCTAAGAAAGAGTTGTTGAAATATTTGGAGATGACCCCACGCAGGGTTTTCCGCCGGAATTCCTCTTCCGACACTACGGCATGATACTGGTAAGTATTACCAAACGCTGTATGCGACAGGTAGCCTTTCTCTTCCAGCCCCCGTACAATAGTAGACAGGGTATTGAAATGCGGCCGGGGTTCATCGTAGAGTTCCACCAGCTGCTTGACGAACATGGGGCCTTTCTCCCAAAAAAATCCCATGATTTCTTCTTCTTTGGCGGTAAGTGTTTTCATATCTGTTTCATTTGGTTACCGCAAAGAACTAAAACTTTTAGTTTATAAACTAATTTTATTAGTTAAATAACTAAAAAGAGTAGTTATTTCCTCTTTTCCCCTCCTGACACTTCCGCTGAAGGCTGGTCCGAAGGGGGAATTTCTATTTCTCAGACCTGCGGAGGAAGCGGCTTGCGGTGTCCCGGAGTATCGAACTTGGCCGCTTTCTTGCCGTGTTTCTTCTTGGCATGTCCGGGAGGAACTTCTTTCTTGTGGGGAGGTCTCTTGGCGTGTCGTGATGTCACGCACGAGGTAGTGCCCAGGATGAGCAACAAGCCGAACAGGGCAATCAGTAACTTTGCTTTCATAATGATTTCGGTTTAGGATTTTTGTGAAGTTACGAAAAAAGAGGGATAATTTGTGCTGAGCGGTTCAGTTTTCTATGAAAGGTAATCAGCTTCTGAAATAAGATAACCTTAAAGAAATAACCACGGCATTGACGCTGCACGTTAAACAGAGATAGCTTCCTTCTTTCAAAAGGACCGGGGTAAATCTGAAGAATAGAATAATCAAGTCAGAAAATTACGGGACTTATATGAAATCAACTAACTAAGATATTGACTAATTGAATAGCGGCATCTTTCGAGGTATCGCTATTTTTACGATTATGGATAATAGAATTTAATTTTGAAAAACAGAACTTTATTTTTACTTTTGCAATATGATAATTGAGTGAACCTAATGAGGATATTTACAGAACAAGTTATAAAGGAATATGCAGAAACGTATCCTGATGCAAAGGTAGCTTTACAAGAATGGACTACCATCGTCCAGAAAAGCGAATGGACTTGCTTTGCAGACGTAAAAAAGACTTTCAATAGTGTGGATAATGTGGGTAACCAACATTATGTATTCAATATTAAAGGAATTAATTACAGGTTGATTGTAGTAATAAAATTCACTATAAAGTTTGTTTATGTTCGTTTCATTGGCACTCATGCCGAATAATAGAATAGCTGATTGTTCAGTTTTATAATTAAACCGAATCGGCGGTTACCGATTACCAAAGAGCTATGACAAAGATAGAAACAAAAGCTCAATACGACTGGGCTGTAAAAAGAGTTGAGGAATTACTTCCACTGATTGCAGATGAAACCCCTCTCGATGATCCTAATAGCATAGAGTTGGAATTACTTTCTAACCTTGTTGCTGACTATTCAGAAGAGCATTTTGCGCTGGGGGAACCTTCACTTGTGGATGTGCTCAAACTTCGTATGTATGAAATGGGGCTTAACCAAAAAGCATTGGCTAAATTGATTGGTGTTAGTCCTTCACGTTTAAGTGATTATATGTCTGGTAAATGTGAACCGACATTGAAGGTCGCTCGTGAAATTAGTCAAAAACTGAATATTGACGCTAATATAGTGCTGGGTGTTTGATATGAAAGCCGTTGAAGTATTAGTTGAAAATGCTGGAAATAATCTGAGTGCCTACATTGAGGGTGCTCCGGTAATTACTGTCGGCAACGATGTAAAAGAAATCGAGAAGAATATGAAGGAAGCTGTTGAGCTTTACCTGGAGTCATGCAAGGATATGCACATTGCTCCAGTGGAAGTATTACAGGGAGAGTTTATCTTGAAGTTCAAGATAGATGGCGACTACCTTCATTAACTATTATAGCAGTATCTTCCCCAAGGCAGCTTTGAGCCGGATAACCGGAATCAATGAACGCCAGTTGTGGCACTATGCGGCTGGAGTTCACAAACCCCGCAAACAGCAGTTGGAGAAGATTCAGAATGGTATTAACGCACTGGCAGAGGAACTGGCAGCTATAGATTTGGTGTGATGAATGGTGAAAAGAAAGGGAGAATTATCTCCTATAGAAGATGAAAATGTTTAGATGGGATTGAAAGCGTGGATGCAAAAAGCAACTTACCAACATTTAAGTAATATAAAGGCTTATGGATTATTTGGAATACAAAGGTTACAAAGGTTCTGTAGAATACAGTAAAGATGATAATTGCCTTTGCGGTAAGGTGCAAGGAATGGGCAATAAAGCCTTGATTCTTTATGAAGGGACTACCATCAACGAACTCCGAAAGGATTTTGAAGAAGGGATTGACAGCTATCTTGAAGGGTGTAAGGCAGATGATGTATGACGTCTAACAGCCGTGAGGGGTAAAATTTCCCACGGCTGTGTTATATCCTTTTATTTTCTGACATAGTCAAATGCTTTGTCTATACATTTATCTATTTTTTCTTTTGTCAGTCTTTCAGGATTTCCGCCATAAAAATGTCTCGGTTCTATTTGAATTTTATTGATAGAAGCGCTTGAAGAAATTGTAATAAGATATGATGTCTCATTGTAGATAAAGAAGTTAGCTGAAATAGCCGGATAGATATATAAAAATACATTTATACAATTCAATAAATCTAAATCTGACAAGCTTAGAATAGATTTCCTTATATCTGCATTCGAGTAACCTAATAGCTTAAACATAGCAATAGTATAAGTAAGGGGAGATTTTGTGTTAAATTCCGTAGGGCTTGATTTGTAAATATTTTCTTGGATATATAAGTCTATTCCGTTATCAATCAATAAGAATCTTTGAGAGATAGGATTCTTATTATTCGATCAAGTATGAAATGATGTCATACAAATCTTTCAATAACTTGATTATTGGATAACCGTTAAGTTGTTCCTGATACATAAAGTACATTAGAAGCTTGCATGGGAAAATTCTTGAATTTCATAATTAATCTTGCTTCCGATTCTATCAGTCTACCGACATGGTACACTTCACCCGAAAAGCGAGATTGGCTTCTGCTTCTGCGAAACTATAAATTAGCTTTTAAATAAAAAAGGACACTTTTTGCATATTCCGGCGGATACCCGTTCAGCATTTCCGGTGATATCCGTTCACTCCCCAGTTAGTATTCAGTGTCGTTGGCAAAGTTAATACTTCTTTCTTAGACTTTCTCCCGATAAAGTAAATTTAATGGCCTTGTGCACGATTCTGTCAAGGCATGCTTCCGCAATAAGCTCGCTTTGGAACACATCATACCAGTCTGTAACAGGAAGCTGGCTGGCCAGAATGAGTGCCTTCCGGTTGTAGCGGTCATCTATGATTTGTTCAAAGTCATGCTGTATCTGGCCGTCAAGCTTGACCATCCCAAAGTCATCGATAATCAGCAGATCATGTGCGTTCAGTTTGCGGAAGAAGTTTGTCTCCCGTCCTTCCAGATGTGCAAGCTTCAGGTTCTCGATGAGCATGTTCATCGTGAAGTACAGTACCTTCCGGCCGTTCCTGCATGCCCTGTCACCCAAGGCGCAGGCGAAGTAGGACTTTCCGGTTCCTGCCGGTCCGGTAATGATGACCGTCATTCCGCCCGTAATGTAATTTCCGGTTGCAAGGTCGGCTGCAGAGCAGGCCTGTATTCCCCTTGCCGTGTCCGTTTCAAGTTCTTCCATCGAGGCTCTCAGACGGAAGCCGGCATTCTTTATAAGACGCTGGATGCGGTTGTTCCCTCTCGTGTCACGTTCGTACTGGAGCATGATCTGCATGCCTTCACGCAGGGTAAGCTTGTCCAACTGATGTGTTTCTTCCAGGGAGCTCCAGCAGCTTGCCATTCCCGGAAGCTTCAGCTCGTGCAGTGTTCTTTCTGTTTCGTTGCTCATAATCATTTATTGTTATTGGTTCATGTCATTTCCTGTAAAATAGTCTTTTCCACGCATGTTTCCGTGGTTTGACGATGTAGGCGCATGGAAGATTACCGTCTCGTCGGCAGATGCATTCACACCGTTACGTTTGAGTATGGCTTCAAACTTGCTGTAGGAATAAATACCGTACTTCATGCACTGGCGGCAGGTAAGGTCAAACGTGGCAAGGTCATACTTCCTTCTGAGGCTGACTATGGAGTTGCACAGCTTGTAATACACCTCTTCAGGCTGTGCGGTACGTTTGGGGTCAAAGATGCTCTTTACGTATTCATGGCAGTCCGGCGATATGTCCTTCGCCTTTTCCACATAATAGGCTGCCGAACGCTCCATGATTACCCTGCAACTGGATGCGAGATGTTCCCTGACTGTGGTATAGCCGTATGTATGGCTGCGGATATGCGAGGCTACCAGTTTCTGCTCCACATAGACCTTGACCCATGAACGGGTAAAGACTACTCTTGCCTGTTTTCCTACATGGATATAAGGGACGGAGTAAAAATGGGTCACTTTGTCCTGTCTCAGCTCCACATGGCAGTTTGCCTGTACTTTCAGATCGGCATACAGGCGCATCTCATAGGGTTCCGGCTTCAAGGGTTTGAGCAGCTCCTTCTCCATGGCATGAAAACGTTCCTCACGGCTGTAGGGACGCTTCTGCATGCGGGTCTGGTTGTGCCTTTCCATCAGCTCCCATACGGCACGGTTCAACTCTATGAGTGAATGGAAGGTGCGGTTACGCAACCTGGCATAAATACGGTTGTATGTGATTCTTACAGAGTCCTCTACCAGAGCCTTCTGTGTCGGTGATGCCGGGTCACATGGCAGCACTACAAAATGGTAGTAGTTGCCCATGTCCTCAAGAGCCTTGTTCAGCTTCGGCTCATGCCGGTCATTGCTGATTACCGCAGATTTGAGATTGTCCGGAGTCAGTATGGGAGGTACACCGCCCAGATGTTCCAGGCACATCCTTATGGCATACAGGAAGTCCTCCGTCTTCTGCGAAGGTACGCATATCGCATAGGTATAGTCGCTGTAAGGCATACAGGCGACAAACACTTCCACCTTGATAATTTCTCCGGTTTCGGTATCCACATAGCTGAGCTTGTCACCGGCAAAGTCGACCATGAGTTTCTCGCCCGGTTTGTAGGTGTTGGCCAGTACGGCTGTGACATCCTTCTTCGCAACGAGATTCTGTTTCAGATGATAATAGAACTGTGACTTGCCATAACCGTCGGGATGAGTCGCACGGTATTCATCGAACAGGACCTGACGGCTTATATGGGATTTGGGATCCGCCAGCAGCTCCCTGTATCTGGGGAGCAGACTGAGGAACTCTTCCATTCTCCTGTCCGTATATGCCGGTGAACCGGCATGGAACATCCGTTCCAACTCGGGATCGTCAATCTCAAGGAGGTCGCTGATGTTCCATCCGTTGGCTTTTACTGTATTCACATAACCGTTGACGGTTTCCTTGTCTATCGGTAACTTGCGGCTTACACCGCGGTTGGATTCTCCGGCCTGCTTGAGCTGGAGTACTTGTTTTATCAGACTCATATCCTTTGTTGTTCCTGCCATGACTGTGCTGTTTCTTGTTAGCTTACCAGCACAAAGGAAACTGAAACCGGGGAAAGAATGAACGGATATGCTCCGGAAACGAAGATATACGCGGACAATTCCATGCACGGTTGAACGGATATACTCCGGAAAATCTGAAAGCATACGTCTAAAGTGAACGGGTATGCCCCGGAAAAAAGGTGCTACAACGTGCAATTCTCGGAGGTGAACGGATATGCTCCGGAAAAATTGAGATTTTAATGTCTGGTTATCCATTTTTTCATCCTTTTTAGGGGATGAACGGATATAAAATTGTGCTTTTAAAGGCTATTTTTATGCTTTATAGGCTACCGGAATGTGAACGGGTATGCTCCGGAATATGCATTTTAAGGACTTACTTTGTTCTTGTTTATAAACAAATCCACTATGACATCACATGTTATAAGATATCAAGTTTATACCCCAATTCCGTGAAAACCCAAATAATGAAGAAATGTAATCTATCAAGGTTCCGATAATCATAATGACTAAAATATATCCAAAGAGAGGTATAAAAACGGAAGCTACCTGCATCCATAATTCATCACCCATATCAGGAGCTTTTCAAAAAGCGACAAACAATTCACCTACAGAATTATCTGCCGCTTGTCTCTTCCCGTCCATAGAAGTCTGCACAAACCCACTCAAAGGAGAAATATACTTTTGGATTATCCCCCGCAAACGATACAAATACTAAAAAACCTCCATTCATCCAATATTAATCCCATAAGCCTCATCCACACCCTCGATGCTGCCGATAAGAGTAATGACATTATCCAGCTCGTTTCTGGAGTGTACCTTAAAGTCCACATAACACTCCACAATCCGGTCGATTGTTTCGGTATGCAGGCAATCAATTGAAAGCCGGAGTTTATCTGTGATACATTCCACCACATCGCTGAGAATATGATACCGGTCCACCCCTCGAATCTGAATGCGTACAGGATACAAGAACCGATTGTCGGCTTCAAAGCTGACAGCTACAATGGAATCACCTTGTCGAGAGGCCTGCCGGATGGCAGCCGCGCAATTTCGGGTATGCAGTGTAATCTTACCATTTTCATCCTTAAAGCCAATCACTTCATCACCCGGCAACGGATGACAACAAGTACATCGGATGTATTTCAAGACCGGCTGATCATGAAAGAACTGACGCAGATATCGTTTCGCCTTGTAAGTTTTGACACAATCCAGCCACTCCTTGTCAGGTTTGGACTGCACATCCGTCCCAATCTCCACACAATCACCACGGTGCAATTCCGTCTTTACCGACGACAGCTTCCCATTGATTCTGGCATACATCGCCTGGTCGCCTGCCTGGCCGTCAACCTCGTAGGCAAAATCAAGGGCAATAGCCCCTTTCGGAAGGATAATCCCTTTCCCTTCAGTAGTGAACACCATGATGTCATCATTATAGAAAGAAGAGGTCACCCCGTCCATATAGTCCATCTCGTTATTATAGGCCACATCCTGAAGCACAGACTTGAACTTATCCAGCCAGGCTTTCAAGTTCGATTCGGTTCGTTCTGCTGCACATCCCAACCGGGAATTGCGGACCATTCTCTCAGAAGAAATATGAATTTCTTCCCAGCTTCCGTTCTCGCACAACAGTTTCAGGTGAAAACTTTGGTAGCCGTTCTCCTTGGGAGCATTGATGTAGTTGGACACACTGCCCGGCTTTTCCTTGGATAGAGTAACGGCTACCTACATCGAAACTTTGTAAAAACAAAAGGCCGGCACACAGCCAGCCTTTCATGATTTATTTACCTCCTGCCGGAAGATTTTTCAGGAAATAGTCCGTCATCGATTTCCGCAGGTGATAGGTAGTGCCTTCCCGCTCATTGATGGCATGCGAGCGCATCGGATAGGACAGCTGATAGAACACCTTGCCGTGTTTCACTAGCTCGTTGACCAGCATCTCGCAATTCTGATAGTGCACGTTGTCATCACCGGTACCGTGAATGAGGAGCAGGTTCCCTTTCAAGCCTTCCACATAGGAGATGGGCGAACCTTTGCGATAGCCTTCCGGATTGGCCTGCGGCGTGTTCATGTAGCGTTCCTGGTAAATGGTGTCGTACAACCGCTGGTCGGCTACGAACGCAATGGCAATACCCGTGCGGAACACATCCGGATAACGGAACATGCAGTTGAGGGTCTGACTTCCTCCCCCACTCCAGCCTGTAATGCCGATGCGGGAAGTATCGATGAACGGATACTGACGGGCCAAATCGAGGATTCCCTGTGCCTGGTCTTGCGAAGCAAAAGTACCGACCTCGCCATAAATACATTTACGCCATTCCCTTCCGCGAGGGGCAGCAGCTCCCCGATTATCAATACTGATGACGATGTAACCCTGGTTGGCCAGGAACTGGTGCCACATATCACCTCCCTGCCATACGTCCTGCACCGTAGAGCTGGCCGGCTCCCCATACACGTCAATAATGACCGGATATTTCTTTGCTGGATCAAAATCTACCGGTTTAATCATAAAGGCATCCAATACCAAGTCGCCGGAATGTGTCTTGACAAATTCCTTCGGACGTAACTTCAACTGCTGATACTGGGCCAGTGCTTTCTCATTGTCTTCAATGACCGACAAGGTCTTGTGCGACGGCAAGGCCACCATCTCTATTCGCGGAGGAGTAACGGCATTGCTAAAGGTGTGCACGGCGTACTTCCCATCCGGAGAGATGTCATATTTATGCTGCCCTTGTTCCTTCAATGGAGAAAGGCGCTTCACTTCTCCCTTGCCGAACAAGCTAGCCGAATACAGATAACGCTGGGTATAATTGTCCGGTGAGGCTATGAAATACACCAGCCCTTTCTTCAGGTCCATGCCCACCTGCTCAATCAAATCATAATTGCCTTTCGTGATGAGCTGGATATCTTTTCCATCGCGGCTCACCCGATAAAGATGCCGCCATCCGTCCCGTTCGCTCTGCCAGGTAAAATACGTATTGTGCTTCAGCCAGGTCACCTGGTCGTTGGTTTCCACCCAAGCTGCATCCATTTCTGTCAGGATATTTTTGGGTGCACCACCTCCGATGGAAGCAATCCATACCTTGTTCGTATTCTGTGGACGATTCATCTGCTGGATAAACAAGTCGTTGCTTTCGGGAATAAACTCCATCCGCATAATGTAATTCTGACGGGGGTCACCGGGCAAATCAATCCAAGTGGTCTCACCTCCGGTAGCTGCCACATAACCCACCTTCACGGCTGAATTGGTGGTTCCGGCCTTTGGATAGGGGAAGCGGATGATTTTCGGGTACAGGGAATCCACATTGTTAATGATATCAAACCAGCCGGTGCCTTCCGTATCGCTCTGCCAATAGGCAATGTACTTGCCGTCAGGGCTCCAGCGGAAACCGTCCCGACAGAAAAATTCCTCTTCATACACCCAGTCAAAAGTTCCATTCACAATCGTACTGCTTCCGTCGTGTGTCAGCTGGGTGATTTTCCCGTCGGACACATTCTCCACATAAATATTGTTCCCGCTCACGTAGGCCACCCGCGTCCCATCGGGCGAGAACTTGGCAAACATCAGACTGCTTTCCGGAAGATCTTTTCCCAACTGTTGCAACTGTCCTGTTTGCATATTGAGCACCCAGTAGTCCCCCCGAGTATCGTAACGCCATACTCGCTTGGTATTTGTATAAACCAAGACCTGCTTGCGTGAGGCATCAAAACTGAAACTTCTGACCGACAGAGTATCAGAAGTACCTGGCTTTACAAACGAAGCTGCAGGTATCAGCACTTCACGTTTATCCTTCTTGGCTGCATCATACGACACGATGTCATATCCTCCCGCCGGGTTCTTTTCTTTTTTCGAGTACTTGCTTCCATCCGAAAGCCAGTTTACCCGGCTCTCTCCTTTTGTAATTACCAAACCTCCATTCACCACCTCCTCCAAAGTAGGGATATGCTGTGCATACGCTGGAAGGAAAGCCAAACAGCAAGATACCAAAATCGCCTTTCTAATGTTCATTTGCATACTAATTTTATTGTTTAGAAGAAAAATTTCTAATTTTTCGATAAAAGTACAACATTTTACAATAAGCACGAAAGAATAAGGCAATCGAGTAGAGGCTGTCTAAAAAAATTTTAAACTGGAAGCTATCTCAAATTGGACTGATGTTTTCTGCATTCTATCCAACTGTCAGTACTATCATTGAATTAGTTGGTTCAGTCCTTCATGGAGCATTCTATATGCTTTATCTGAAATTTCTGTTCGTCGGACCAGAAATCTGTCGACAGCTTCCTTCAGATTCCACCTTACGATGGACATAGCTCTTCACTGTATAGCTCTCGCTATTAAGGTTCATTGAAAACTTACATCCGTTATTAAGACTCATGCCGAGCGCACCTAAAAAAAACCCGTCAAAGACCACCAGGTCAATGACGGGCATCAATTATCTCAAGCTCCGGCTTCCATTCAAAATGTCGTCCGGTATTTCTGCACAACGTGTATACACAGACACATCCTCACTGTTATCCTTCATGGTCCATTTCATTGTTTCATCGGTCATTTCTGAAACAATATACTCATTCCACAAATCATGAGAATAATCATATTCCCCCGTAAGAATATATCCCAGTTCCTCGTCCTCTTCAATTTCAAAACTACCAGTAGATTTATGAGAATACATACTTCCCATATTGTCATACATTTCAAAAGTATGTTCTTTTCTATTGAACGTAATATATACATACTGACCTTCCTGTAATGGAGTTCCATTTAATTCAGTCAACATCCAGGTTCCGTTCAACGTGGCATAATTCACTTCCTGATACACCACCGGAGCCTCATCGTCTTTGCTACAAGATGCAACCATTGTCAACAACGAAAGGCACATCATCAGTCTGAATATGAATCTTATCATATCTATCTTGTTTAAAAAGTTATTTATTTTATTTCTACATTAATTTTTATTGTCCGGTCAGACGGACGAGCAGAGATTCCATCAAGCAGCACATTAAACTGTTTTTTTCCTTTAGCTCCAGGAATCTTTCCACCATCCAGTTCAAGAATCAGATAACCCTCCTGCCCCGGTTCCAAGACCTCAGGCTCCGTACTCAGACGAATAAACTCAGGCAAAAATCCCTTCACAGCACCAATCCGCAACACCTCGTTTCCCGCATTCGCACAAGCAATTTTCTCCACTCGATGCATGCCTGTACTCACGGCCCCAAAACTTACCGTCTTGGTACGTATCCTCAAATTTCCCATTGCATATTTATAGTCCTTCCACAAAGCACTCGAGGGAGTTACTTTGCCTACAATACTCAATGCGGCAACAGGTTGTTTTTCAGAGATGTCGGTATAGACAAAGGCTTTCGTAAAGAGCTTTCCCGGTTGTCCGAAAGGATTATAAGTCACACTGACAACCGCTTTATCACCTGGATTCATCACTGCATGATCGATATGAGCATCCGTACATCCGCAAGTAGTAGAAATTCTTGTCACGACTATTCTTTTCTTACTCACATTCGTACAGGTAAAAGTGTATACCTGAGGTTTATCATCCTCCGACAAGACTCCCGCATTTATCTCAATAGGCTCAAAGCGCAACAAAGCTTGTGCATTTTCCACCAATACGGGGTTGAACACAGATTCAAGCTCCTGCTGAGTAAATACTTTCTGTGCCGATAAGCACGACACAGAAAGCCACATTGACATCAAGATAATTACAGTTTTCATAAAAATTCCGTACCTAAATTACATCCATCCGTTTCCAGTAGTCTTACGTACAGTAATGACAAATTCCTGCGTATTTCCGTCACTGCTAGTCACCGAGGCCTTGGTCATTCCCACCTTGGTTCCCTTTACCGTCAGTTTATTGTCTTTCAAAGAAACGGCAGCCACATTGCTGTCCACCACATTGAAGTCAGTAGCAGTCACATTATCGGCATAAATTTTGCTCAAGTCTACCACTTTCGTTCCATCAAGAGCTACATAGACGTTAGGTACACGCATCGGCTGAGCATCATAGTCACTTCCTTCAATATTGCTCAATACCATATTGGCGTCGATCAAGCCTCCAATCTTGCCTCGATAATTCGACAGATTCAATGACATGTGTGGAGCCGCATCCTTGTATGTAGCCCATCCATACCAATATGATTTTTCCCCACTCAGTTTATCATCTGAGAAAGGACGGACAGAATGGAGCAGTAATTTCTGGAAATCTTCTGCACGATAATGTTTACGCAACTTAGCTGCATACGACAAGCCCAATGCAGCCACACCAGAAACATGAGGACATGCCATAGAGGTTCCTTCCATATAGCCATATCCACTCTGGTTCATCGTCGGGTCTCCCCCTTCAATGGCAGCCGTCGGCATTGTAGACAAAATAAGTCCTGCATCCTCTGTCTTCGTACCTTCTCCGTCGCCACCTGGAGCTGTAATCATATTCTCACTACCGCTCGGTGTGCTGTAGTTTGAATAAGGGGCCGGAGTTCCATCCGGACCTACGGAAGCAACACAAATAAAGTCTTTATACGCACCCGGATAGGCAGCCATCGGCGCATACTCATTTCCTGCGGCAAAAATAATCAGTCCGCCTTCCATCACCCCGTTTGGATCACCAGCATTATGAAGGAAGTATTCCATGACTTCTTTCTCCAACACACAATTCTCAGACCATTCTTCATCCGACAAATAACCTGGCGTATAATTGTTGATATTGGCTCGTCCGGAGTTATATCCCCAACTACACTGAAGAATTACAGCCCCATTGTCTGCAGCATATTTTATGGCTTTTGCCTCCTGCAAGAAAGTAGAACCGCTGTTTCCTGCAAAAATCTGCAAAGACATGATCTTTACACCAGAATCGGGTGTTCCATCTCCACCGGCAATGCCGGATACACCGGTCCCATTGTTGTTCACGGCAGCAATGGTTCCTGCCACATGCGTGCCATGTCCAAGGTCATTGATATCTGAATAAGTAATCAGGCCACAATCGGTCACGAAGTTATATCCATAGCGGTCGCCTGCATAACCATTACCGTCATTGTCTGTGGTTCCTCCCAGTTCTTCCGCCGAGTTCGTCCACATGTTACCTTTCAAGTCTTCATGGTTATACATGACTCCTTCATCCATTACAGCCACAATGACCGACGGATCTCCTTTACATTTCTTCCATGCTTCCTTGCAATTCACATCGTATCCGGCAATCGCCTGCACAGGAGAATCCTTTCCATCCAAAATCGTTCCGTCATTGATGTAGCTCCATTGCTTACTCAAATCCGGGTCATTGAATGGAAGTTCTGTGACACCGTCTGCTGTCAATGCCACCGGATTCACCCCTTTGGCTTTCCGGTCTGTTTTATAAGCCCGCTTGATTTCGTGATTATACTCTACTGTGGCTACTTCGGCCAGTTTTGACATGTCTTGTGCTACCTTCTGCACATCCATGTTCTTATCAAACTTCACCAGATACCACAAATGCAATCCACATTTCCGTGTACGTTCCTCGTTACGCTTGTCCACCGGGAAAACCCGTTGAAACTCGTATGCTCCTGCAATGTCCAGAATTTCATCGACCGAAGGAATGGAAGAGCGTGACATTTTTCCACTTCTACTTAACGCATTAGCCTGATCCAATACCTCTTCGACTTCCGGCTTGAACTTGATAAACAATTCTCCACTTACCGCATCGTCGGGGATATTGACTATGGTTGCACTTCCATTGTCTCCTCCATTCGATTCGGAAACCAAAGTTTCCGAATCGCTACAAGAGAATAAGACTGACGCACATAATAGCGCTGATAATATGTATTTCTTTTTCATTTTCAATGTTACGTTAAATCAAACAAAACCTTTCTCATTCGGTCGCACCGCTATCCTCGTAATCAGGTTTCCTGCCTGGATAAACCTCATAATAGCTGCCTTCTGTGTATCCCGTATTGGAATAATTGCTAAGGCTGGTCGGTTCATTGCTAAATCCTACCTTATCTCCATTGGAATTGATGGCACTCAATTCTTGCTGGAAGATCATGGAATATGGATTCCAGTATGCCAGATACGGATGATACAATAACCATTTAGGCAGCTTTCCAGTCAAGAAGCTCAGATTTAATGACAGAGATTTCATTTTTGGCCATACCATTGGAGCACCCCCATTTGCCAGCAGGTATTTTTTAGCATCTTCCAGCTTGATTGTATCTCCAAATGTCTGAGAAATATAGTCCCAAGTATAAACCTTGTCGGCGCCAACAATATTTCTGACTTCTTCGTCAGAAGGCAGTTCACCCTGAAGCAGGCTCATGGTCAATGACAATTCTTCCAAAGTATCCCATTGAAGCAGGTTCTTGAAGAAAGTACGGTTCGTCTTGGCAGGGAGTGATTCAAAACCTTCTCCAAAACCAGTGTACCATCTGAAACCGATAGTATCATTATCTTCCACCTGACTCAAGTCTTTTGTGGTATCATAACGATTAATTTTATTCAGACGCAAAACCTTCAGTTTCGGGAAGTTCGCTTTGTTGATGACTTCCAGCCCATCTTCAAAGTTATTGCTACTCAAATCAAGCAACTCCAAATTCTTTCCTAAATCCTTAAAGTTATCAGGCAATGCAGTTAATCCGTATGCACTAATTGTCAGTTCTTTCAGATTATTGTACTGAGCTAACTCACAGATTTCCGGTCCCAGTTTGATGCTCTTGATAAACGTATTGGCATTACCGGTAAAGGTAATAGACCGGGCAGTTTTCAAATATCTCACCTGATAAGGCAATGATTCGTATATCTCAAACAAACGGAATGTAACCGATTTCACGCGTCCGATCATATTCTTGCTTACTCCGTCGGTTGCTTTCCAAAGTTCCACACCATCCCAATACATCATATTTTCTCCGTCATTCCATCCCAGCATTCCATTCATGCTTTTGTAGATAGACAACAGAGCCAGTGAGTCTCCCGCACGGTCATCTGTAATCTTCGGAGCCGACTTCTGCCGTACCTGAAGCACTACAGGCTCTCCTTCTGCAGGAGTTATCGTAATCTGTGCTGTCCGTTCTGCTTCCGATACATTGATATCCCATTCAAACCGCTGAGTAAATGTACGCGGACGATCGCCATAATCATAGGCAGGAACTTTATCCTTATATCTCAGCCAATTCCCTTCAGAGGTCACGCTCACAGAAAAATTGGTATTTGCCGTCATCTGAAGATCATAATAACGCTTTCCGTATTCTGCTGAGTTTTCAATGACAATCTCCTGGTCTGCATTCTCCACAAACACACCTTTGGCATAACCTGCCTGCACCACCTTCAAGATTTTAGGTGCAGCCAGCCCTTGTGCCATAAACTGAATCTCAGCATTTCTGAAATCGGCAACGACTGATGAATCTACTTGAATCTCACAACTTGCAGCCCCTACTCCACTAGAAGGAACTACCCGTACCCATGTAGCGTCGGTTGTAGTCTGCCATTTCACATTTCCACCTACATTTACAATCTCTATTCCGCCATTCTCACCAACGGCGATTTCCTCTTTATCCAATGAAAATTCAGATGTGATTTCGTCATCCTCCTTACATGAATAAAAACAGAGAGTGAGTACAGAAAATAATCCTGTTACAAAATATTTGATATTATTTTTCATTTTAGCTCTTTTTATCTAGTTGTTCATCACTCCAAATCCAAGGCATCACAACCACGGATATCTTGAGTCGGATCATAAATTAGAGTATACATACCGGCCTTTATATACGCACAAACATCTGAAACATCCAATATCAAGTTCGGATTGTCACTCACATCAAGAGTATAAATCAAATAAGATATCGTTTCCGTATCAGGCACTTTTCCAATATTATTTCCACCCAAGAACAAAGCTCTCAAACCAATGTGCTGGTAGATACCTTCCGGCCATTCTTCGTAAACTCTGTTGCCCGCATCATCCCGCTGATTACGCAATGAAAGTACGGTCAGATAAGAAATGTTGGCAGCCCCCCAAGGGAAAGTAGTCAAACGGTTTCCACTAAGATCCAATCCATACAAATAAGGCAAGGTGTGCCCGTCAAAATCGTCCGGAAGCTTGCTCAAACGATTATAAGTCAAATCAAGCGTAGTCAACAGATAAGTCTTTGAACCTGTCAGGTCTCCCTTATTGAACTCAGAAATCTGATTGGCACTCAAGTTAAGCACTGTAAGCGGAGAACCTGTCTTAAACAACTGCTTAGGGAATTTTTTAAGTTTATTTCCAGCCAAAGAAAGTTCACCGGCATTGATTCCGCTAAAACCTTCAAGACCAGCATCGTCAATTTCATTATAAGAAAAATCGACAGAGGCCATGGTATAGATGGATTTCACATCAAAAATATCAGGCAATTGAGTCAACTTATTGTGAGAGAATGACAATGATTCCACATCATCCATCCCACAGAAAATCCCATTCTGACTTTCAATGGTCTCAATTTCATTGTAATCAAAAGCAGCCTGCACCAGGTTTACATTCGCCCCAAAGGCAGGAACCTTTTTCAACTTGTTGTTCACAATGTCAATCTTACCCAATTTTACCATGTTGGACACTTCTTTCGGCAACTCAGAAATATTGTTGTATCCCAAATAAAGAATCTGAACCTTCTCTTTTGACTTTCCTGTAACCAGTTCTTTCAGTCCCTTATTGAATTCGTCAGAAGACAACTGCTTGTTCATCGCCATATTCAACTGAACCAATTCCGGAAGCTGAGCTATCACGGAAGGGAAGGTCTTCATTTTCGGGCAATTATAAATTTCCAGGTCGGTAAGAGCTGTCAAACCGGCAAAACCCGGTTCTTCCTCCTCATTTCCTACCGTAGCTTCCGGCAAAGCTGTGATAGGTGCATTGGCTACATAGAAGATTTCCAGCTTTTTCAATTTTCCGATGGCTGGATGAATGCCTGTAATGCCATTGGTCAAATCACCCCAAGACACATCTTTCGTCGTGATTCCTTTACGTGTCGTCTTACGTTTGTAGTCCCCTTTTATTTCCATACCCAACTGCAAAGGAGAAGACAAATCTTCCCGTATGTCGTGAGCTACAAAATGATCCATATAGTCATTACGTATCGCCTTCAAATCGTTGGCTGTCAACTGTCCCTTCAAACTGGTCAGAGGGTCTTTGTTGTCAAAACCAAGCAAATCATTATGCGTACCCAAAGCCAGAGTATTCAGTTCGCTTAACTGGCCAATTTCAGCAGGCACCATACCTACTGCACCAAAATCACCGATAGACAATGAGGTTACACGGCCGTTGGCATCAAGCACAACGCCCGGCTGATCGCCCCACATATCAATATCCTTGTCGTCAAAACTCCAGTTTACACCTGCAGGGTAAGTTTGTCCACGGTAATACCAGTTTTCACCTCCCATCTTTTCCCAAATGGCTTTCAAGGCAACATAGTCCTTGATATTGGGTGCCGATTCAATCAGTGTGACCGGCACATCCGCATTGGTCTGCGAATTGTCTGTCACCGTAAAAACAGATTCTTTCAACACCTCGTCATTGAAATACTGCAAAATGTCACTACCCTTATAGGCCGTATACGACATTACCTGGTAAGTACCTGCTTCAATCGTGACAAGAGAATCAATCTTACCCACTGAAGTACGATATCCGGTCCCACTACCATCGAAATCTTCTTCATACGTTACCTTCAATGATTTAAATTCCTGTTCGATTTTGGTATCAACATTCTTTACCCGGATATCTACCTTGTCAATACTACTGAAGGGATAAGCTTTTTCCGCATCATCCACACCTCGGCTAAGAATATTCTTTACCAACTGGAATTTGACTCTACCTCTGCTGATAGCATCTACCAGCAAGTCTTGTACTACCAGTCCTCCACCTGTAACACAGAACGTAGCCTTTTCGGCAGGCAAACCCACGTAGATTTCCTTTTCGGCTCTGTTATACAAATAAAATCCTACAAGCGTATATTCACCTTCCTGCAATTCCAACTTGTCACTGCGCATACCATATTCCGCGTTTTCCGCATCGTATGCATGCAAAGCCATTGTCTGAGAAAACTCAAAATCATTGCTTCTCAACACCACTTTCACTTTGGCTGCTTCATAAAGAGAATCGAGCACATTGGCGTTCGCACGCGAAGCTACATTTTTTGCATAAGATGCACTTTTGTACACCTTAAACTGTACATAACCGCTACCGGCTGGCAACTCGTCATTTTCATCCTTACATCCAGATGAAAAGCACAAGAGCGACAAGAGTATCAGGTTGATACAGATAAAACTTATATTTCGTAATTTTTTCATCATAACATGCATTTTATTCTACATTTAATATCAGCACTTTACAAATCATCATGTTTTCATCTTTGAAGATTACAATCAACGGTTCATCTCCACACATGAAATAGACATTGCTGTCTTCATAGGTCTCTCCTTCCTTATTTACTTCTATAGATGTATTAGACTCATAAGGATTAGAGAAAGTTCTGAGTTCACATGAACCTATAGCGGCATTTTCTCCAAAGTAGTTCTTTATATAAGGAGTAATTGTCACGAAGCTTCCTGCAGGCACTGAATAATTAAAGATGTAATTAT
This sequence comes from Phocaeicola fibrisolvens, assembly GCF_025567125.1. Lineage (NCBI taxonomy): Bacteria > Pseudomonadati > Bacteroidota > Bacteroidia > Bacteroidales > Bacteroidaceae > Phocaeicola > Phocaeicola fibrisolvens. Next base: position 33,761 of record NZ_JAOQJI010000020.1, read on the forward strand.
TCTTATTTGCTTCATCAGCAAAATACAACTGACTGATAGCATCCAACACATCCGGATTCATGATATTTCCGAGGCCCTGTGTGGCTTCTACGTCTCCTTCTCCATTTACATTGACTTTGACAGGAGCCACAGAAGAAGTCTGTGTACCTTCTTGTTCAAAAGACATAATCACATATTTGATGACATCTTCAGAAACATCCTTGCCTGAAGCATCCAATAACGTGTTGCGATCCGGCCAGGTTCCCTGATGAGAAATTTCATCATAATCTTTTTTAGGGAAGGCCAAAATGTATCCTTTTCTCTTAGCCCCACCATTTTCCTGGAAATCACTCAATGTCAGATTTCCATGCTGGTCATCTTTACACTGATAGAACAAGTTCTCATCGATATTCATCCAGCCGTTCTCTTCACCCAAGCAACGGATTACATATTCATTGTTTTGAGCGAGTACATTAAATGACAGAGGGAAGAATTTTTTCTCTACATCTTCATCTCCTTCTGTCAAGGCTGCCTGCCAGTACTGACTTCCATCCAATGACACCGTCCAGTTCCAGGCAGAACCAAGTCCATCTACCCGGATAACCCCTTCCGGCATTCCTGAATAGCAGACCGGCACATCATAATAGCGGTCACTGTTCTGTTCATAAAATCTTAGTACTCCTTCTTGTACTTCAGTCAGATAACCGTTGTTCAGCTGGACCGACAAATCAAACTTCTGGTTGGCTTTCACTTTTAAAGGTAAATCTATTGCCAGCCATTCCGGAGCATCTTTCAGTTCCCAGGCAAAATTGGTCACCACGGAAAAAGTTCCATTAATGACGTCATTGTTCACATACGACAACGTAAGTTTATTCTCCGCATTATAGGCATTTCCATCCACATCCATCACGGCTAAATCCTTTCCAGTACGGATGTATCTGGCTATCACTTTTTCCTCATTACCCATTATCAACGTAATGTCCACCGTCAGTTCATTCACCGACCACGCCTCATCTGAAATTGTGAGCGGTAAAGACACTTCTCCAGCTTCACCGGAAATAGAAGTCAGACCATTGGAGAACTTACACCACAAAGCGGAAGAAGTCACCTTCCAGTCCAGGTTTGCAGTAAAAGAAAGCGTATGCGCAGTTCCAGGAGTAACAGCCTCCACAATCTCCTGTTCAGGGAATGACGGTGCCACGGCTTCTTCCTCATCGGAACAGGCCGCCATTGTACACATCAATGCAGCCAACAGACAGAACCGCTTAAGTATAGATATATTTTTTATCACATTCATATCCAATAAGTAGATTAACATTATTAATACCCTTGTTTCTTCAGATAATCATATTCCTCTTTGGAAATCCATTCCACCACATTGGCATAAGTTCCTACGGTACCTACTCCGTTTACATAGAACGTCATGTATTGGAAGAAGAAGTTCTGACATACATTATAATAAGAGATTGCACCTGTGGCATTCATGACACGTAGCTTGTCGTCTCCGTGCCAACTTCCTTGAAAAGCTTCCACTGTAGAACCAACCACTTGCGGTTCCATCTCCAGAAGAGGCTGCAACGGATTGTCGGTATTAAACGAAACCTTAATGTCATACCCATCATACAAGAAATTCTTCAGAATAATACCGTTTTCTACTTCCGGGTCCTTCTCCGTAGTCAACAACCGCATTTCTGTAGTCTGCATATAATCGGTGAAGAAAGTAGAAGTAAGCACAGCATACCCGACAAACGTATTGATATCAAACGGGCAAACCTTGACCAACACTACTTTTGTATCGCGTCCATACAAATCCCAGATTTTATCTTTGTCGGCAGTCAGTCGCAACATGACCCCAATGGAATCTGTATCTTCAAAATTATTATAATGTCCACGTATCTTGATGGAAGATGTCCGTTCTCCTGCTTTAATCGTCACATTGTTTGACTGAAGATCGTAATGCACTCCTTCAATGGCATTACTTCCTTTGTCTACGACTTCAACAGAATAAGTACGATCATAATCGCAAGCTGTAGTCGCTGTTACCGGAATGTCATAATACGTATCGTCGCTCTGTACGGCGATGGTCTGAAGCGTATCAGAGAACATCACATAATCCGGACCGCTATAGGTCGCATTTTCCTCACTACACCCAGCCATGACAGAGAGTGCAAAGAAAAGCATACCCCAATTTTTCAAAAGTCGTTTCATGATTATTATCGAATGTTTAATAGATTATTTGTTACTTTCATTAGGCGCAATTGCCGATCCCGGCAAATCCAATTCATGCTGTGGAATAGGCCATACAAACAGCGGATTGTTCGCATCTATCTTCAAGCTGCTTCCGTCGCTCACACTCTGTGTCTGAGGTGTACGTGTAAAACCTTTACCCCAACGCTTCAAGTCATTCAGACGGAATCCTTCCATATACAGTTCGCGAACCCGTTCGTTACTGATATTCTCCAGCCAGTTGTCTTCTGTCAGGTTCAAGGAAGAAGAACCTTCCGATGAGATACGGGCCTTACGCAAAGTTTGTACATCCGTCATCGCCTTGTCAAACTGTTTCTTACGACAGTAAGCCTCTGCACGTATCAGATACTGTTCAGACAAGCGGAACACTTTCGGCATGCTCACATGAAGAATGTTGTAGTTGTTGATGAAATCCTGATTACCGTGATACTTGATAAGCAACGGCCAGGTCAAGCCATGACTATATCCGGTAGTTGTCGTTCCGAAGAAAGCATTATAACGCAAATCTCCTGTCTGGTACAGAGAAAGTGCCGCACTTCCCGGCACATAATCCGGACGATAAGTTGAAAAGTCATAATTCAAGAACACCTGTCCAAGCTTACCGCCATAAGAAGTATTGGTGAACCCTACTTTCCAGATAATTTCTGTAGCCTGATCATATTGCCACATGTAGTCGTAATAAGAATAGTTCCCGGTATAAACGGTATTTGCATCCGAGAGCAAGAACTTATTGCTGTCTATCACCTTGGAAGCCGCTTCAATGGCATTGTCCCAATCCTGCATATACAAATATACACGTGCATACAGCGCCTGCACTGTATAGTAAGTGAAGTAAGGCGTATTGTAAAGATTAGCCGCATCTTCATCCTGATCCGAATCAAGAGCTTCTGCAGCCTTTGCCAGATCATTCAACACAAACTGATAGGAATCGTATAAAGAAGCACGCTTCATCTCTCCCGGATTGGAGTAGCTTGAAACAAGTACCACACCTAGTTCATCCTTTGCGGTAGCCGGGTCGTATGCCTTGCAGAAACATTTAATCAGTTCAGAATAGGCTAACGCACGGGCAAAGTAGACTTCTCCTTTAAATCCCTGCAAACGGTCATACGCATCGTCATCCACCAAGGTATTTTCCCATTTTGCGATTTGCTCAAAGAAGAAATTGCAGTCACCAATCACTTTATAAAGCGTACCATACACCGCTTCTATATCCGAGTTGGTCGGATTGATGTTCCAACGCCATATATCTCCGTACGTATTTGAATATCCGTTCACGGCATACACCAGATCGGCCTGGATATCAGGCAACAGTGTCAGGTTTCCACTATAAAGATACTGGCTCTTGTAGTCTGCATAGATACCTACTACCGCCTGATTTGCTTCTTCCACGGTAGTAATCGCATGGTCGGCAAGGATGGCATGAGTTGGTTCCTTATCCAAGCAGGAGGTTGAAAGCAGTGCTGTCGCAACACCTAATAAATATATTCTAATATTTCTCATTGTCTTCATCTTTTTTTAAAAGTTCAACTCCACACCCAAGGTAAACTGACGTGTCATAGGGTATTGTGCCCGGTATATATTTGAGCTGACCTCAGGGTCAAGACCGGTAAACTTCGTAAATGTCAGCAGGTTCTGTCCTTGAACAAAAATCCGGGCTGCATCAAAGAAGTGTGTTTTTCCCAACAAGCTGTTAGGGAAATTATAGGCAATCATCAGATTCTTCAGACGCAGGAAAGACGCATTTTCAAGATAATGGGTATCAAACTGCGGAGTCACTCCATGTCTTGGAATATCTGTCACGTCACCTGGTTCCTTCCAGCGATTATACAGCAAGCGTCTGGACTGATTATAGGAAGTATAAAGTCCGTTACTTTCATCCATCAGACGGTCGTTGTTGTATACCCAACGGTCGGCCATCCAGCTGAACTGAGCAGAAAGAGTAATCCCCTTCCACGAAAGATTGGTTCCAAAACCTCCCTGCCAAGGAGCCACAAAACTCTTGCCTTCAATCAGCACACGGTTTTCTTCACTGAAGACATTTGTGATTTCTCCATCCTTTGTATACCACAATGCATCTCCATTGGCCGGATTGACACCTGCATAACGTACCATATAGAAATTCGACACATCGTGTCCCACCGCATACATGTTGACATTACTGTCTACATACTGGTCTATACCATTGTAAAGTTCCGTCAGTTTATTTTTGTTGAACGAAGCATTGGCAAACACGTTCCATGTGAAATTCTTGGTATGGATAAGGTCGGCATCTACCGACAGTTCAATACCACGGTTCACCATTGCACCCACGTTGTCCCAATAAGAGCCATAACCTCCGTCGGCATAGCTTACAGGTACCTGCATCAGCATGTCGGTAGTAAGCTTGTTATAGAATTCTGCCGTAAAGTTCACACGATTGAAGAATCCTAAGCGAAGTCCGATGTTGGTTGTCCACAGTTTTTCCCATGTCAGATTCTCATTTCCACGCTGTGAAGGAGTAAGACCGGTCTCACCCATATAATTGGAATCTCCTGTCACCAAAGCCAGATGTTCATAGTTGGAAATAGAAGAGTTACCGGAGGTACCCGTACTAAAAGTCAACTGCCCGTTCGTCAGCCAGTCATATTTCTTAAAGAAATCTTCCTTCTTGAAATCCCACATCAGTCCGACAGACCAGAATCCTGCCCAACGGTTATCCTTACCAAAACGGGAAGAAGCGTCTGCACGAATAGAGAAATCAGCATAATACTTGCTGTCATAATTGTATTCAGCTCTTCCAAAGAAAGAAAGGAAGCCATAATCAGTGGTCGAATCCATCCATGTCGTAGCGTACGAGCCGGCAGAAAGATTGGTCAAGGCATCGTTGGTCTGACCGTCGGCTACCACCTGGAAAGTTTCATAATGATAATTTACTCCTTCCTGTCCAATCATAAAATTAAAATCATGCTTGTTGTCTCGGTTGAAATGATAGTTGGCCGTATTCGTAATGGTCAATGTCAATCCATCGGTAGAGGCTCTACCTGCAGAACCTGAGTTATTATTCAAAATATAACTCGGGAACGACTGCATGAAAGTAGTGGAGTGTGAATAATCCGCACCGAACTGTGAACGAATGGTCAGCCCTTCAATCGGAGTAATTTCCGCATAAAGAGAAGAAATAACTTTGTAGACCTTATGTTTCACCGGATTATTCTCCATCCATTCAATCGGATTCTGTCCTGTCCCAGTCCATTCACCCTCATTCTGTGAAGCCAATGTTCCATCCGCATTATACGGATTCCAATAAGGAAGCATGAAATGAGAAGCCGAAATCGGCGCATACAAAGTATATTCTCCGTCCTCAGCCTGTTCCATCTCTTCATAGGCCAGCAACGTGTTGGTACCCAGTTTCAGCCAGTCCTTTGCCCGGTTTTCCACGTTGGCACGAAGGTTATAACGGCTGAATGAGGAGCCAATTGTAATACCATCCTGATCAAAGAAGCCCCCTGATACATAATAATTGGTTTTCTCTGTGGCTCCATTGACAGACAGCTCGTAACTCTGTGAAGGGGCATTGTTATTAAACACCTCATCCATCCAGTTTACATCAATATCCTTTACCTTATTATAAAAGTCATCTCCAAGATCCAATCCGATTTCCTTTTCATACTGAATACGCTCTGCAGTATTCATCAGGTTCCAGTTGTTTCCAGCCAACTGAGAGAATCCCCACTGTCCACGGAAAGTAACTTTTGCATTACCTATATCACGTCCGCGCTTCGTCGTAATCACTACCACACCGTTGGCTGCACGTGCTCCATAAATAGAAGTGGAAGAAGCGTCCTTCAACACAGAAATACTCTCTATATCACTAGGGTTCAATGCATTGAAACTGGAAGATTCGATAGGTACCCCATCCAGGATAAAAAGCGGAGTCGTTCCTGAATTGATAGAGTTTGTACCACGAATCTGGAAAGTTGCTGCTCGGCTAGGTTCACCGGAAGCTGCAATGACAGTCAAACCTGGAGTTTGTCCCTGTAATGCCTGATCGAAACTGGCTGTAGGAACATTTTCCAACTTTTCACTCTTCACGGTAGACACAGAACCCGCAATGGTTCCCTTTTTACGAACACCGTATGCCACGACCACCACGTCGTCCATCATCTGTGAATCGTCTGTCATAACCACATTCAGTATGCCTGTCTTAGCATTCACCTTCAGTTCCTGCGTTTGCATACCGATATAAGAGAAGACCAAAGTAGCTTCGCCACCCTGAATCTGCAGCTCATAGTTACCGTCAATGTCAGTAACCACACCATTAGTAGTTCCTTTTTGCAGAATAGATACTCCAATCAACGGTTCATTGTCGGTTTTCGACACGACATTACCCTTCACCCTATACGACTGGGCCAAGACTGATTGAACACTTAATACAGCAAAAAAGAGTAACCAAAGACTAAATCTTTTCATCTTTTGTCTGTAAAATAAAAATTAATGATTAAATAAAAAAAAATTTCGACCACACATCAACAATCTATCCCGCTTCGTCACACGACGAAACCGGACAAAATTATCTTCCATTCACAATCCGTGAATGTGCTTAAACATAAATCAGAAAATACAAAATCAGGAAAGTCCCACCTTTCTATCTACTCCTTTCAGAAAGAATCACGTGACTTTACATTACGAAATACCCAATCCCGATTGCTAATACCTATAATCATACAAAATGAATATATATTCATGAACCCTATTTACTCTCTAATAAATCTGATTGCAAAAGTACACAAAAACTATAATATGACATATTTTTATCCATCTTATTTTATCAGCTATAAGACTTTAATCAAATAAATATTAAAACAAGCGGAATTTTTACTCATAATAACCTCTTAAGTGTACGTATCTCTTCAAATGTCTACAAAGCGCCGAAGCCTTTTTCTATATTTGCCTTGTAGCATAATAGATTTCGCTCATGTGAACCGTATGTTTTCCCAAGCAGAAACCTACGTTTCCACCATACGAAACTTACGTTTTCAGCAGCAGAGACATAAATATTAACTATAAATCATCTAAAAAACATGGAAGCATTATACGATTTTCTTCCCGTACCCGGTACAAAAAGTGATGCACAGAATCCGAAACTTTACCCGAAGCTCGTAACCAGAGGGGCTGTACCCTTCAGTGAAATCATCAGACAAATAGCCCGCTCTTCCGGCTTCAAGGAAGGAACTGTCATCGGAGTCATGGAAGAAATAGAAAGATGGACTGCTTATTATATTTCCAAAGGGGAATGTGTAGAAATAGGACACATGGCATACGCTGTAGCCAACCTGAAAGCAGAAAAAGAAATCACGGATGAAGGAGAAATACATGCACAGAACATCCGTTTTAACAAAGTACGGTTCCGCACGGCCAAAAGTTTCAATCAAAGATGCAGAGGACAACAACTGACACGGGCCAAGGCTGCATGGAAGTTCAAGCAAAGTTCCACCCGCTACACAGAAGCAGAACGCCTCAGCCTCTTGAGGGATTATTTGAAACAGCATCCGTTCATTACACGTACGGAATATGGCAACCTGACCGGACTGCAAAAATCAAAAGCATGGAAAGATTTGAACAACTGGCTGAAGAACAAAGTTCTGGAAAGTCAAGGGAAGGCCCCGCATAAAATTTATGTACTTCCCTGTGACAACCTCATACGCTAACACTTTGTTCAAAGAGACATCACTCTATCTGCATGGTCTGCATCTGTTGCTTTGTGACACCAAACTTCCGACCATAACGTGTCCAGTAATAGGTGGAGGCCATCAGAAACAGTCTCTTGGACAACGGCATGGTCATTTGAAACAGCCGGTAATTTCCGTTGCCCACCGACCGGGCCAGTTTCCGGATGCTCCACACGGCCCACGGCTTAAACGGAGTCCGCAAAATGGCCTCACCACTACCCAGCATCAGGATGGAACCCATCTCATAATCACACTGACGACAGAAAAGCTTCATCATACTGACTGCTACGTCGCTCTGCTGGTATTCCAAAAAACCGCAATTAATAAGCAGAGACACAACAGGCTTCTTACAGGGAGGATTCTTTTCCAGAAACTTTAAAAAACCAAGAAATCCCACTGGAAGAGCATCTGCATAAAGCGGAAAGACGAACAACACATCCGTATAATCTTTCATCCTGCGACACAAGTCTTCATGATTGTTTCTGGATAACACAAAATAATCACATTCTGCCGGACAATACCGGGCAAATATCTCAGCATAATGCCGTGAATTTGATTTCGGAGCCCGTGGACTCCCATTTACCATCATTACTTTCCCCATTGCTCAATAATTTTTTTCACCCTATCGGCAACCTTGGTTTCTTCTACAAACAAAACCTCGTAACTCTCAAAACTCATGTTGTGCGCATTTCGGGCAACCAGCCTTCGAAAAATATCCTCTTCTTCCGAAGACATACATCCATAGGCCAAAATAGTGGCTTTTTTCATCGATACTGCGCGCTGCACATGGTGTGTCTCCCCCTTAAAGATACGCAAGAATGCCTGCTGGACAGGAATTGCACGTTCCAGCATGGTCTTCATCACCGTATCATATCCTCCATATTTGACACGGCTGACATAAAGAAGTTCCTCACTTTGGGCTATATACGGATATACTGTCGTGGCATCATCACGAATCACACAACGTCCTGGCGTTTTTGTCCAGCACCCGAAACATCCCATGCAGTTCGCAATCTTCAATGAGGACAAATCAATGTATTTCATACGTGCATCATCACGCAATGTGACCTCCAGTGGCCTATCGCTCATAATTAATCTCATTTACCTTACTCTTTTGTCTTTAAATATTCTGATAAAAGTATCCCCCAACTTTCTTAAAGGCCGGGGGATACTCTACTAAAGAACAAGCCAAAAAGGCTAATGGTTCAATGGATTAGGAATAAAACAAAGTGTTCATCAGGCAAACTTGACCAAGATACGGAATACTTTACCTGGATTGGCAGCCCAACTGGACATGGCCTCTGCAGCCCCTTCCGGCAGGACGATTCTTGAAATAAGTTTCTCAACCGGACAATTTCCTGTCTGCATATAGTGTATTACAGCGCGAAAATCGGCGGGAAGTGCATTTCGGGAGCCCCGAATGTCCAGTTCCTTCTGTACGAAAAACTTCGTCTGGAATTCCACTCCACTCTTGGCATAACCAATGCAAACCACCCGACCAGTAAAGCCGACTTCATCAACTGCCATTACATAAGTAGCCGGACTTCCTACCGCTTCGATTACCACATCGGCACCCATTCCACCAGAATACTCCTGCACCCGTTCATGCACGTTCTCTGTCCGTGAATTAATCACATACGAAGCACCCACTTTACGGGCCAATGCCAATTTCTCGTCATCCAGGTCGACGGCAATCACCGTGGCACCGCGTAAGGCCGCACGTACGATGGCTCCCATACCGACCATTCCGCAACCAATGACCATCACCAGTTCGTTGTCGACCACCTGTCCACGTGACACGGCATGGAAGCCCACACTCATCGGCTCAATCAGGGCACAGTCGCGGGCAGAAATACCCTCTGCCGGAATCACCTTGTTCCAGGGCAGTACGGCATATTCACACATTACCCCTTGACGCTGCACACCGAGGGTTTCATTGTGTTCACAAGCGTTCACTCGTCCGTTCCGGCACGAAGCACACTTGCCGCAATTCGTATAAGGGTTCAGCGTCACACTCATGCCCTTCTTGAAACTGTCGGGTACTCCTGCCCCTACGGCTTCTATCACGGCACCGACTTCATGTCCCGGAATGACCGGCATCTTCACCATCGGGTTCCGTCCGAGATACGTATTCAAGTCGGAACCACAAAAACCTACATACTCAATCTTTACCAATATCTCCCCTTCGTGCAGTTCGGGTTTTTCAATCTCCACGACCGCCATTTGCTGGGGAGCTGCAATTTGAACAGCTTTCATTTTCTTTTTATTTTTAATTCTACGTTTCTATTTTAATCCAACACCTTGTATCCCTTCCAGCCATAATAGGCACAGAACAGGAAACAAACCATCGGAACAAGATAAGCCACATGATACATCTGCGCATTGACATGCATCAGATAGGCCGTGAACTGAGGCAGACAGGCATTTCCCACAATGGCCATCACCAGGAAAGCGGCCCCGCTCTTGGTTTGGTCGCCCAACCCTTTCAATGCCAGCGAGAACTGTGTGGGATACATGATGGACATAAAGAAGGAGATGCCCAGCATGGCATACAGCCCGGTCCGCCCGCCACACACGGTCACTAGCAGACACAGCACCACGTTCACCAGTGCATACACCAGCAACATGTCCTGCGGACGGAAACGAATCATCAGTCCGGTACCAATCCATCGTCCGAGCAGGAAAGCCAGCATATATAATCCAAAATACGTGGTAGCCACGGTTTCCGAAATGCCTGCATACGTACAGCAGTACACCAGAAACAGGCTGTTGATGGCCGTCTGCCCGCCGTTATAGAAGAACTGGGCAATTACTCCCCAGCGCAGATGCGACCGTTTCCATACCCCAAAATCTATCAGTTTTTCCTTAACCGACTCACGGTGACCTTCGTCGCCAATCTTCGGCAGTCTGGCAAAAAGGAATACCACGGCAATGAGCAGCAACAATACGGCCAGCGCCAGATAAGGAGTTTTCATGGCATCCGTTTCAAACTGGATATAAGCGTCCCATCCGCCTGGATAATCCGCAGGCAACGTTTCGCGCGTATAATGAGTACCGCTCAACACCAGTTTGCTCAAGAACATGGCCGAGATGAAGGCACCCAGCCCGTTGAACGACTGCGCCAGGTTCAGGCGCCGGGGAGCAGTAGCCGCCTCACCCAACGCCGTGACATACGGATTGGCCGCTGTCTCCAGGAAACACATCCCGGTGGCAATAATGAAGAAGATGCACAGATACGCCCAATATTCTTTCAAGATGGCTGCCGGAAAGAACAACAAGCCTCCCACGGCTGCCAGGAACAATCCAAACACAATACCCGCCTTGTAGCTGTAACGCTTCATGAACATGGCAATCGGTATCGGGAAAATAAAATAAGCCAGCCAGTAGGCCGTTTCCGTAAAAGAGGCTTCAAAGGTATTCAGCTCACAGGTCTTCATCAGCTGCCGGATCATGGTAGGCAGCAGGTTGCTGCTGATGGCCCACAAAAAGAACAAGCTGAACACCAGTGCCAGCGGAAGTGTATAACTTTTGTTTTTCATCGTATCCTGCTTTTTCACTTATTCCGACATATTCTTGACATAAGGAAGTTCCGGCAACTTCTGGAAACCATAAAAACGGCGGGCATTCTCTCCAAGGAACAGGGCTTTCTCCTCGTCTGTCAGTTCCTTCGACTTGCTCACGAAATCGTACGACATCCGATACGTAATGGCGGTAATCGTCCGCGGATAGTCCGACCCCCACATCAGTTTTTCGAAACCAACCAAATCGGCTGCCTCCCGAATGGCCCTTATAGCCCCCTTGAACGGGTAAAACTCGTCGTTGAACAGCCAGGTGATACCGCCCGACTCAATACGCACATTCGGATGGCGCGCCAGCTTGATTTGCTCCGTCCAACCGGAAGTGGTCACCATCCCGAAATGGCCAATGGCCACTTTCAGGTCAGGACATTCCTGAATCACCTCTTCCAACTCACCCACCTGCGTAGCCCCGTCGGCCATGTCGATGGAAAGCAATACTCCGTGTTGTTCCATCAAATGGAACAGCTGCATCATTTCCTCACTGTTCAGCCACACACGGCCTTCTTTCAGCAACAGCCGCTGAGCCGGTATCTTAATACCCCGGAACCCGCGAGCAATGAGCTGACGCGCCTGCTCCAGAAAACCCGGTTTGCGGAATTCGCACATACCGCACACAAAGAACCGGTTGGGATAGCGGGCAGCGACTTCCTCCAGATAATCATTCTGAAAACCGTCGATAAACTCCTGTGTCACCACTGCCGCAGCCACCTGCGCATAATTCATGTTCGACAGGAATACTTCGGCACTGTTCACCCCGTCGGTCATAAACGGGGGAAGCATCTGACGCACTTCCCCCATAAACAATGACCGCCCATTCTCCAAGGTACGGATAGGCAGTCCATCAACCACCGTATCCTGCTTCAACCATAAATGAGAATGTGCATCTATAATCAACCCCATATACAACTTCCTCCTTTATGAGTTAGCCCAGCTCACGCGGAACTGGTTGCCGATGATTTCCCGCACTTCACGTACCAATTCCTCATCCATCGGTTCCTCGATATACGCTACATTCTTCTTCACATTCTGCGGATTGGCCGTACTGAACAATGTAGTGGCAATCCGCGGATTGCTGACTGCATACTGCATGGCCAGCTTCTCAATGGGATAATGCTTGGCTTTGCAATGTTCCATCGCCTTCCGACAGGCCTCTACCAGCGGCTGGGGTGCCGGATGCCAAGCCGGTACGCCTCTTTCCGTCAGCAATCCCATAGACAACGGAGAGGCATTGATGACGCCGATACCTTTCGATTCAAAATAATCCAGGAAATCCAACAGCTTGTCGTCACACAGGCAGTGATGACAAAAGTTCAACACCGATTCCACCGTACCGTCCGGCACATGGTCAATCACCCATTTCAGGTTCTCCAGCTGAAGGTCGGTAATGCCCACATGGCCTACCACCCCTTTTTCTCTCAGTTCCACCAAGGCTGGCAGAGTTTCATTCACCACCTGGTTCAAATCGGCGAACTCGATATCATGCACGTTAATCAAATCGATGTAATCAATATGCAGGCGTTCCATGCTTTCGTACACACTCTCCGTAGCCCGTTTGCCGGAATAATCCCACGTATTCACGCCATCTTTTCCGTAACGTCCCACCTTCGTGGAGAGGTAATACTTGTCGCGTGGAATATCCTTCAACGCCTTTCCCAACACGGTCTCCGCCTTGTAATGCCCGTAATAAGGTGACACATCTATAAAATTCATTCCCAAATCGATAGCTGTAAACACCGCCTCCAAGGCCTCTTTTTCTTTAATGTCATGGAATACTCCTCCTAAAGAAGAAGCTCCAAAACTCAGGGAAGAAACTTTCATTCCCGTTTTTCCAATTTCATGGTATTGCATAGTCATTTTATTTAAGATTCATACAAATAAAACATTCGTTCCATCAACCGCCATTTTTCGGCAGAAGTGCTGCCCGGCACACATTCCTGAAAACGGGCTACATGGTCTTCCCATTCGGCCTGCCGGGGCAATTGAGCCAGGCGTTTCATCGCGGTATCCCAGTCAAAATCCAATGGTGTTTCCACAATCATGAACAGGCGGCTGCCGATGATGTAAATCTCCATCTCCAGAATCCCGACCGACCGAATACCTTCCCGAATCTCCGGCCAAGCCTTTTCACGACTATGTATTTCCCGGTATTCCGCTATCAGTTCCGGATTGTTTTTCAAATCCAATGTCTGGCAGTAGCGCTTGACGGGCATCCTATATTCTTTTACTCTATATCCTTCCATTTTATCATTTCATAATCTTCAGTACAGGCGCAATCTGATTCAATGGCTGAGTCGGTAATGTCACCCGCAACCCCTCTGCCGTACGTACAAAATCGACCTTTCCGTATCCCAATAATTCTACTCGCCGAATATTTTCTTCATAAAGTTTGCTACCAGCAGCCAGCGACTTGACGGTCACTTTACCATCTTCCGGCCAGGCCAGTACGGTGGCATACAAAGCTTTCGGGGTTTGGGTAAACCGGATTTCCTTGGCTCCCGCCTGACTGTAGGAGCCTTCATTGAAACCTTGCGCATTCAGCGGAATGTCTTCTTCCGCAATCGGGCCTTCGCCAAACACTTTCCACGGACGCGTATCGTAAATGGCTTCCTTGTTGATGTTCATCCATTCGCCAAACTCCTTCAAGATTTTCTCTTCCTTCTCATCGAAAGTTCCATCAGCCCGCAACGGCACACTCAGCAACAGATTACCGTTCTTGCTCACGATGTCAACCAACAGTTTGGCTACGTAGGCAGCCGACTTATATTCATTCTTCTCATAAATGGACGTATTGTAATGCCACCCGCCGATGCAGGAGCATGACTGCCAAGGCTGGTCGATAATCTGATTAGGAGCCCCGCGTTCCACATCCCATACCAATGCCTTCCGCTGGTTTTCGTCCAAAATCTTTCCGAACATCACCGCCTCCAGTTTGCCTTTATGTGTAGCCATGTTGTGGTTATAGAAATGTGCCGCAATCTTCAGTCCCGCATCACTGATGGGATAAAAAGGAGCAACCGTCACATCGAAATAAATCAAATCCGGATTGTAACGGTTGATGGCATCTACCGTACGGTTATAGAAATTTGTGCAATATTCCGGGGTAGGAATGCACACTCCGTTTCCCCACGCCCACTGTCGGTGAATCATTCCATTATCCCAACTGTTTTCACTCAACGGATGGTTCTGTGCATACAAATCCTGCGGGTCGTATCCTTCCCACCACTTACCTTTTCCATCGGCCTTGGTCAGCTTTCCATCATAAGGAATACCTTTTTTCGGGCCAATCGTATCATGACGCTGTGAGGGTTCATACCAGCTCCACGCATGGTCGGCATGGAAACTGATGCCGAAATACAACCCGTATTTCCGGGCAGCTTTCTCCCATCCGGCCAGAATGTCTTTTTTCGGTCCCATGTTTACCGAGTTCCAAGATTGGTACTTGCTGTCCCACAAGTCCATGTTGTCGTGGTGATTGCCCAAGGCAAAGAAATACTGAGCACCGATTTTCTTATAAAAGGCCACCAGCTTGTCGGGGTCCCATTTCTCGGCCTTCCACAACGGAATGATGTCCTTGAAACCCACCTCCGACGGATGGCCATAGTGTTCCACATGGAACTTATATTCATTCGAGCCTTCAATATACATGGAGCGGGCCATCCAGTCGCCGGAACCTTCCACACATTGGGGACCCCAGTGCGCCCAAATGCCAAACTTCACGTTCCGGAACCATTCCGGTACCTGATAGTTGCTTTCAAGCGAAGCCCAGGTAGGTTCGAATTTGCCTTTCATCATCGGTTCGTCTTTCTCCGAAACCGGCACCTGATAGGTTTGAGCAGCCAGTCCGCTGACAGATAAAAATAAAGAAGCCAATATGAGTTTTGTTTTCATAAGTATGATTTTTAGAGATTCTTACAAAAACAAATGTACAGAGAAACTAAAAACAGGAATAGGATTAAATGGTAAGTTTATATGTCAATATCGACAAACTGTCCCTCAAAAGCCTCTTTTTCCCAATTTATTCACACTTATTTCGACAAGCTTTCATCAAGAAAAAGAATAAAACTGTAAATTTATCACCAAAATTTAGCCTATGAATCTGCAAGTAGAACAACTGCATCCACTGGTCCTGAGTGTAGGGCTGGCTATCCACAACGCCGACTGGAACTGGAAAAATGTCAACAGCCCGTTTACACGTTTGTACTATGTCACAGAAGGTACAGCTCAAATAGAACTACCCGACGGAATACATACCTTACATCCCAATCACATGTATTTCGTGCCGGCATTTACGGTACATACCAATATCTGTTCTTCACACTTTGTTCATTACTACTTGCATATTTATGAGGACCACTATTCGGAAAATGACTGGCTGGAGCACTGGAAATTCCCGGTAGAGATAGAAGCCGCCCCCTTCGATTTAGCACTTTTCCAACGCTTGTGTGAAATCAACCCCCACATGACACTTCAGAAATCAGATCCCACCACATACGACAACAATCCGACACTTATGCGTAACCTGCTTAAGAACCGGCAAAGAGCGTTCTGCGACAAAGTAGAGTCAAGAGGAATTGTACTGCAACTGTTGTCACACTTCCTGAAACATGCCCAACCTAAAATTGAAATGGAAGATAACCGAATTGCCAAAACCGTGATGTACATTCGCAAGCACCTTAACGAGTCCATTGAACTTGAGAAGTTGGCCGAAATATCCTGCTTATCGAAAGACCATTTTATCCGACTGTTCAAGAAAGAATTGGGAAATACCCCTCTGCAATATATCAACCAAAAGAAAATAGAAAAAGCCCAATTACTTCTGATTACGGAGGATTTAGCGGTTAAAGAAATAGCCTTTCAATTGGCTTTTGAAGATTATTCTTACTTCAACCGTTTATTTAAAAAAATAACCGGCGTGACTCCTCAAGAATACCGCCGGCTATATTAAGTTAAAACTACAAATTAATTGTAGCCTTCATTCTGTTTCAGATTCTTATTCACATTCCTTTCACTCTGTGGAATAGGGAAGTAACGATTATGAGCAGCCCAAGTACGAGTTTCAAATTGATAATACATATCTTCATCTACCGGTGAAGCAGCAGAACCACTTCCCCGATAATTCGGAGCAGAAGAATCATCAGACAATTTCACACCCGTAAACGTGTGGTTCAACTCTTGTTCGGCAATTCCCCAACGAAGCACATCGAAGTACCGGAAACCTTCAAATGCAAGTTCCACCCGTCTTTCTTTCCGCACCGCTTTACGTACATCTTCCTGAGTAGGCAAATCTGCTTTCTGATAACCTGGCAGACTGACACGATTACGAATGTCATTGATGGTCAAATCAAGAACAGACTGGTCCACTTCACCAGGCGCCACTTCATTCAACGCTTCCAAATAACTCAACAAGACTTCTGCATAACGCATAATCGGAGTGTAAGTCGGAGTCGAAGCAATGTTATTAGTAATTGAAGGATCACAACCTTTTTTCGGACAATACCCATTAAACAGAGCATAACGATTATAACTATCCGCTGTATTAGGTCCCAAAAAACAATTATAAGTGATATCATTATAGGTTGTACCCGGATAAGATCCTACAGGAGGAAGAAATATAGAAGCATATAGTCTTATCTCCCGATTTACATACGGATCATTCTCATCATACACAGCCGATGTTTCGATGCCCTTTCCGTCTGTACAGAAATATTCTTTCACCAATTCATTATAAGGGGCAAACTGATGCCAACCTCCATACGCACATTCCGGATACAAATATTGATAACGTGAGTTGGTATATTTATCTGCAATACCCATGATACAGAAGATGGTTTCAGGACTATATTCACCGCCTATTTGGAATAATTTCTCATAACTTTCTTCTCCATTCCGGCGATCCAACTCATAATCTCCCGAAATAATCACCTCATGCAAGATATTTGCCGCATCTCTCCAACGATCCTGTGCCAAATACAAACGGGATAGCAATACTTTTGCAGCAGCATTGGTCAAACGTCCATAATCCTCTGCATCATAACTGTCTGGTAGTAACTGGGCAGCCTCCTTCAAATCTGTTTCTACTTGTGCATACACATCAGCTTGCGCTGTCTGAGCAATCGTATTCGCTTCTTCCACACTCAATGGGGCAAGCGGCATAGGTACATCTTTAAAATAAAATGCCAAATTAAAGAAGAAATAGGCTCGCAAAGTCTTTACCTCAGCAATCCATTTTTCCTTCGTATCTTCATCCATTGGACATTTTCCTATATTCGCCAAGAAATTATTGTATTTTGCTATTTGGGTATAAGCATTCTTCCAATATGTCGTAATATTCGAGTTTGTTGCTACGGTATTAGAACTGGCCATCAAAGTTGTAAAGTTTTCTTTTTCCGTGCCATTTCCCCCAACAAAATCCAGATACAATAATCCTTGAGGAGTAGCAAAATCATCATGGGCCCATCCTGTTTGGAACCGATAACAACCTACCAATGCTAAATATGCATCATTCTCACCGGTCCAGCATGTGCTTTCTGAAATAGCAGAAGGAGGGTTTTTCTCCAATAAATCCGAACAACTCACAAGTGTTCCTGACAAAGCCAATGTATAAATGGACAATTTGGCTATATGTAATATGTGTAATAATGGTTTCATATAATATGATTTATAGTAATTAGAACTTGAAGTTAAATCCGAATGAATAAATCGCTGTAATAGGATAATAAGAAGGAGAGTCTCCTGTTCCGATTTCATTTTCAGGATCCCAGCCTTGATAGAAACTGTTAAAGCTAAACAGATTCTGTCCACTCACATACACACGCAGCTTTTCTATACCAATTTTCTTCGTCCATGCCTGTGGCAATGTATAGCCCAGTTGCAGATTCTTTAAACGCAGGAAACTTGCATTGCGAACCCAATAATCAGATGTTTGCAGATTCGGATTATTCATATTCAATGTTTCCAGCCGTGGATATTCCGCCCATTTATCAGGATTTTCTTCTGTCCAACAGTTTTCAGCCTGCCATCTTTGAATTTGCCCACCGTTATAGAACGCATAAGCCATATAAGAACCTATCTGGCGCTGATAACCTCCCAGCCCTTGGAACAAAGCAGAGAAATCGAATCCTTTATAAGACGCGGAAAGGTTCAAACCGTAATAGAATTTAGGAGTAGTGCTGCCCAACACTGTACGGTCATATTCTGCATCGACCTTTCCATCGGGCACACCATCCGGGCCACTAATATCTTTATAACGCACATAACCCGGTTTCAAATCACTTTTTCCTACCAACTGTTCAGGTGCTGCATCAATTTCTGCCTGATCCACAAACAAACCTTCTGTTTGATATCCATAAATAATACCTATTGGCTGCCCTACAATACGATTGTTGTTGATTTCCTCGGTAGCTCCGTTGGCTAATTCTTCTACTGCATTCTTTACCCATGTAAAATTAGGTGCAATGCTAAACCGGAAATCTTTTCCAATATGCCCATTATAACTCAAGTTGACTTCAATACCCTTATTGGATACGGCTCCTACATTTGACTCTCCTACACTTTGTCCGATAATACCTGTTACTTCTACCGGAGCAAGAATATCGGAAGTATATTTATAAAAGTATTCAATGCTTCCACTCAGTGTGTTATTAAACAAACCGAAATCAAGTCCGACATTGGTGATGGCCGTTTTCTCCCAAGTAATTTCAGGATTACGATAAGTAGAAACATACGTACCCGGAACTAGGGTTGCCGGATTACCCAATGGATAATTATGCCCTAAATCGTATGTCTGCTGATAAGGATATACACCGATATTCTGATTCCCCAAGACACCATAGGAAGCACGTAGTTTCAGGTTATTGAACACTTCGCCGATACGTGCATTGCGCCAGAAATTTTCTTCTGAGATTCTCCATCCAGCAGATACAGAAGGGAAAATACCCCAGCGGTTATCTTTTGCAAAACGGGAAGAACCATCATAACGCAAGTTTGCTTCCAGCAAATAACGATCTTTAAATGCATAATTCACACGACCGAAGAAAGAAACCAACGCATATTCTTCCAAAGAGCTGTTATTGGTTGCCGTAGATGCATCACCCGCACCCAGTTCATACAATGAATTGTTAGGAAATGTATTACGATATCCCTCTAAGCCTTTATTGGATGTCTGTTCCACTGAAGTACCGACCAGTATCTTAAGGTCATGACTGCCAAATGTTCTTTCATAATTAGCCAGTGCTTCCAGAATTGTATTCGTATTATTTGAAGTCCATATATTCAATATGGAAGGACCGATGGTCTTGTTCTCATCAAAGTAAGTTTCAGCACGATAGCTTTTATCGTATTTCGTATAGTACGTCACACCTGCTTTTCCAGTCAATGACAATCCCTTTAACGGCGTCTCCCATCTTAACTGTCCCGACGCACTGATATTGCGGCTGATATTCTGTACAAACGATTCGCTAGCCAGCCATGCTTCCGGACTATAGTTATCCTGATAGCCGAAACTGCCATCAGATTTCTGTCCTGCATAAATAGGAGCTTCACGCACTGCATACCCAATAATACCGTCAATGCTTGTCGGTTCTCCATTAGGTGCATTGTATTTATTATTATATGCATTGATATTCAAACTCAAAGAAACCGATTTGCCCAACTGACTTCTCAAAGAAAACAAGGCAGTCATACGTTCATTGGATGTTTTAGCCGTAAGTCCTTCTTGATTTCTATATCCAACAGACAAATTATAACTGGTGGTTGCATTCCCTCCTTGAATACTGACATTGTGCTGATGTTGGAAGCCAGAACCACTTTCTAAAAGCCATTTCAAATGATTCACATTAGGATAATTGTCTGGATCCGAACCATCTCTATATTTCTGAATTTGTTCTGCTGTATAGGCATCCGACTTTCCCATATTCTGCATTGCCATGTTATAATACTGCGCATATTCCCATGAAGGAAGAAAATCAGGAAGTTCGGTTGCTTTCTGCCAGCCAAAAGAGTTATTATAAGTAACGACAGTTTTTCCCTGTGCCCCTTTCTTCGTTTCAATCAAGATTACCCCATTGGCAGCCCGATTACCATAAATAGAAGCTGAAGCTGCATCCTTTAAGAAAGAAATACTCTGAATATCATTAGGATCTACGTCATCCAGATTACCAATCCATCAATCAAGACCAACGGATCGGTTCCTGCACTAGAGAAGGTTCCTGTTCCACGAATCTTTACGTTTGCACCAGTACCCGGGCGCCCGGAATTTTGTACCACGCTCAAACCTGGAGCTAACCCCGCAATAGCCTGCGCCGTACTCATCACCGGTTTATTCATCAAATCATCACTTGTGACAGCAGACACAGCCCCTGTGAGATTCACTTTCTTCTGCGTACCATAACCGACAACTACCACTTCGTCCAATACCTCAGTATCCTCCTTCAAAACAATCCGCATCAGTCTTCCCGACACAGCCGGAACTTCCTGAGACGCATACCCCACATACGTAATCCGTAAAACATCTCCCGGATTCACCGATAACGCAAAATTACCATCCAAATCACTTACAGTTCCATTACTGGTATTTTTCACTAAAATACTAACCCCAATCAAGGGCTCCCCATTAGTGTCTGTAATGTGACCTTTCACATTGTTTGTTCCTTGTCCCCACGCCACGGAACTCATACAGCAAGCAAAAAGTAAAGCAAACATCCTCAATGCCTGCCACATTTTCCTAATAGAATTGTGCTTCATCTTTTTTAGATTTAAATTGTACAATGCAAAGTTAACTAACCGTATATCCACAGTATAGGATTAAATAAACTTTCAATAATACAAAATCGACTTATAAAGTCAAAACACAATCTATCAATAGGATAATATCGACATATATTTAACTATATCGGCACATATAAATAACAATAACCATCTTTCTCTTATTGTTATTTCACATCCGTCTTTTTACCCAACCTCATATTTTCATTGACAAAGCAAACTCATTCTTATTCTACCTCGACTTTCATCACAAACCCGCCCCGCGGAAGGCAATCCACCTGTACGTTCTTTTTCAAGCCTGAGAGTTTGCAGACAGCAAACTGGTTGCTCTTCTGTCCATCGGCATACAAGGTGATTCCTCTGATGCCATTTCGAATAAAGCTTAAATCTACCGGAAGAGACATCAATTCGTTAGTTCCGTTCAATCCTCCAATATACCAGCAGTTTCCACTCTTTCGAGCAATCACCACATGATGAGAAGGATAGCCATCGAGCAGCTTCGTGTCTTCCCAAACGGTGGGGAGAGACGATATGAACGCACGCACTTCAGCCGGCTGAGCCTGATACCCCTCCGGTCGGTCGGCCAAATGTTGCAGGGCCGATTCAAAGACCACCAGCAAAGCCAGTTCATGCCCGTTGGAAGTGATATGCGGATGCTGAGAATCGGTGAAAGTGCAAGGAGTATAATCCATCGGTCCCACCACGTTCCGGGTGAAAGGCAGCGTACAGTTGTGCCAAGCCGCACTATCCGTCAGTACCTCCTTGTTGTTATACCATTCCGCCCCGTATACACCTTCCACGGACATCATGTGAGGGTATGTACGTTGCCAGCCACGGGGAATGGTAGCCCCATGAAAGTTGACCATCAAATGATACTTTGCCGCATCTTCCAGAATATCTACAAAATAGTTCATCACAGAAGCACTATCCGGATGGAAAAAATCCACCTTTATTCCTTTCACCCCCATTGACTCCAACCAAGCAAACTCCTTCTGACGTGTTTCTGGTTTGTTCAAGCGATACAAAGGTCCATACAAGCACCAAGCAGTGGAAGAATTATACCATAACAAAGGAGAAACATGTTTCTCTTTCGCATAGCGCAAGGGATCGTTCACATTGCCTCCGTTCGCCATTTCATCCCACTCCGCATCAATCAAGACGTATGGAAGATGAAAGTCGGCCGCAAAGTCAATGTACTTCTTTACAATCTGATAATCTTTCGAACCGTGATTATAAGCCCAATAAACCCACGAAACGACTCCTGGCTTAATCCAGGAAACATCCGTCAGGCGACAAGGCTCACTGACATCCGTAATCAAAGTAGACTCCACTACATCGGCCAAGGAGCCGATGATAGCCAAACGCCATGGAGAGCACCATTTACCGGAAACCTTTGCCGGAGCCGCCATCTCCACCTGATAGACAGATTCATCGGAAACATTACTCAGCCAAGAGCCACAGTTTCCTCTCATGATATTGGCCTCTGACACAAGTGCAAAGACAGCATCCGAAACTTCAAATAATGCCGGGAATCCCCACTGTCCTTGGGTATAGCCTGCCACCCTCCCTTTATTTTTCAAATAAAAATCTTCATACGATTGATTCAGCCTCTGGGTCCAGCGGGTAATGCCCTCCTGAAACTGAAAAGAGGTCTTTTCTCCGGCAATACAAACTTCTCCATCTAATTCAGGAAATACATAGCGGAAAGCAATACCATCGTTGTACACCCGAAACTCCAGGTCAAGACATATATCCCGGTCATTCTTGAAATGAAACACCTGCTGGTTACCCTTATTTGTACAATAGCGACGTTTGCCCGTTATCATCGTGTAATCTTCTTCTATTGGAATTACTGAAGAAGAAGCCGTATACACAAAATCTCCTTCCTTATGCAAAAGCTGAAGCCCTACATCATTAATATGGAGTACCGGAATCATTTTATTCCCTTTTTTATAGGACACCTTTAAATCTTTCCAAGAATGATCGACACTTACTGCAATCTTCCCGTTGGGAGAGTGCAACACTTCACTTGCTTCTCCAGATATACCACCCAGCAACAAACAGACTAAGAGGATACATGATTTCCATTGACTAGAATTTGGTAGGCTATACATAATTTTCTTCTTTTTTAATTACAAAATTACCCGTTCTTGCACGAAATGAATTGCATAAAATTGCTTTATATTGGACAATATCGATTTACAGCCTCAAACATAGACTTCCTGATGTCTTTTAATTCCTTCTGACAAGCTCTTTTCACACGGACCTTTATACATTAACAAAACAGGACATTATGAAACAGAGCTTGATAAAGAGCAGATAACAATATAATTTTATATAAAACTTCCCCTAAAAGAGAGGAAACGAAGAAAAACTTTCTACTTTTGCAACTTGTAATTAAAAGAACTCATTTGCAGATGAAAATAAAGTTTTTGCCATTGATTGTGGTATTCTTTGCCGCAACATCTATAATGACATCGTGTTTGGATAATGATGTAGAACAAATGACTTACACTTCAGAAACCAGCATCACGGGTTTCTCGCTCGGGACATTAAACATTGACCGGGTAGGAAAAGATAAAAACGGGGAAGATAGTGCATATACTGACACGCTTAACTGTTCTAAATATCCGTTTACCATCAATCAAATGACAAGAGAAATCGAAAACAAAGATTCTCTTCCTTATGGGACTCATATTGATAAGGTAATTACTAACATCACCTATGACGCAGGAATACTGGTCTACAGACCCAAAGGTGCAGATAAAGACACAATCTGGACTTCTACCGACTCCATTGATTTCTCCGAATGCATAACAACTCCCGTTGAATTCAAAGTATATGCTTATAGTGGAGCAATTGGAAAAGCTTATAGAGTAAAAATTAACGTACACCAGCAGGAACCGGATACGATTTCTTGGATGAAATTTGACAACGCATTTAGCGCAGGAAATCTGCACACACAAAAGGCGGTATATGCCAATGGGAAAGTTTATGTCTTTGGTAAGAACAATAACGGATCACACATTGAATATACCACAGTATCCAATGACAATCCGACCCCATGGATACCGGTGGAACACACCACAATACCCGATATAGACACTTATTCTGCTACGACATGGGAAGGAAACATCTATTTCTTAGCCAGTGAAAATGGTGAGAAGAAACTATACAAACTTGACACAAACAGTCATGAAATTACGGCGCAAGATACAGGAGCTTTCGATTTGCTGATAGGTGGAAATGACCTGAAAGGGGAACTCTACGCTGTAAGAAATGGGGTTAGCGGCAAATTCAATGGGAACTGGACCGAAGACGCAAATCCACATGCATTCCCAGCAGGAAAGCCGTATTTCTCCCATACTACAACTACAACTTACAATACTCAAATAACCCATACCATAGCCCTCTGCTACAATCAGGGTACAGCAGCAAGCGATACAACTGCACTTGTGTTTGCATACATGTCGAATGAGGGAAAATGGGAAACAAGAATGCAAAACTTACCACTCCCTAACTTGGAAAACGTAACCATGATTTCCTACGATGGAAAACTGTATGCTTTCGGAGGCGCATGCAATCAATTACATATACAGCCATTCAGCCAATTCTACTGCTCTACCGACAATGGACTTTGCTGGAGACCCGTTTCCGAATGTATGGTATTCCCATCCGACTTCGGAAATCTTTACACAACACACCATGGCAACTATTCATGCGCAGTAAGCCCGAAGCAGGAAGACGAAATCCATAAAGGAAACTTTATTTGGATTGTATGGGAAAACGGAAGTATCAGCCGCGGACGAATCAACCGATTGGGATTTACTGCTAAGACATGGGAATAATAAACCTTGAAAATAGAAAATTATGTCATATAAAGACCAAATAGACAAAAACCGGATACCTGCACACATTGCCATCATTATGGACGGAAATGGACGGTGGGCCAAACAACGGGGAAAAGCCCGTACGTTCGGCCACCAGGCCGGTGCTGAAACCGTACACGTCATTACGGAAGAAGCAGCACGTCTGGGAGTAAAATATCTGACTCTTTATACTTTTTCTACAGAGAACTGGAACCGCCCTGTAGACGAGGTGGCGGCCCTGATGAGTCTGCTCATGGATTCCATTGAGGAAGAAACTTTTATGAAAAACAACATCAGTTTCCGAATTATCGGTGATACGGAAAAACTACCGGAAAACGTACTGGCACGATTGAACCAATGCATCAAACGTACATCACAAAATACCGGTATGTGCCTGACATTAGCACTAAGTTATTCCTCTAAATGGGAAATTACGGAAGCGGTGAGAAGTATCGCACGCGAAGTAGAAGAAGGCAAACTTTCTCCAGAAAACATTACAGACCAGACCATCGACAGATACCTGGCCACTTATTATATGCCCGATCCGGATCTGTTAATCAGAACAGGAGGGGAAATCCGACTGAGCAACTACTTGCTTTGGCAGTGTGCTTACACCGAACTATACTTCTGTGACACTTTCTGGCCAGACTTTAAGGCCGAAGAATTGTGTAAGGCTATTTGTGATTTTCAGAAAAGAGAACGCCGATTCGGCAAAACCAGTGAACAAATTTAAAAAAGAACAATGCAACACCGTTTTTCACTCATCCTATTGATTGCCGCTTGTCTTTCTGCTTCCACAGGAGGATATGCGCAGGACAATAACAATACAACTGAACAAAGCGATAAACCTGTTATCCTTTACAACGGAACGCCTAAAAAATATGAAATCGCCGACATTAAAGTCAGCGGAGTAAAAAACTATGAGGACTATGTCTTGATAGGAATCTCCGGTCTGGCAGTGGGACAAACGATTACCGTGCCAGGCGACGACATTACTTCTGCCGTAAAAAGATACTGGCGACACGGTTTGTTCTCCGATGTGAAAATCGTAGCCGACAAGATTGTAGACAATAAAATTTACTTGTCCATCCAGCTGACGCAACGTCCGCGTATCACCGACATCGTGATTCACGGCGTGAAGAAAAGCGAACGCGAGGATTTGCAGGCCAAACTGGGTATGGCCAAGGGTACGCAGGTGACCCCGAACTTGATTGACCGTGCCAAAATTCTGATAAAAAAACACTTTGATGAAAAAGGATTCAAGAACGCGGAAGTGAACATCATTGAGCGTGAAGACCCCGAAAACAAAGAACAAGTATATGTGGATGTGAATATCGACAAGAAAGCTAAAGTTAAAGTCCACAAAATTACCATCGACGGCAATGAGGTACTGTCTGACAAGAAACTGAAACGCGTAATGAAAAAAACCAACGAAAAAGGCAAGTTAATCAACCTTTTCCGTGCTAAAAAGTTTATTGAGGAACGCTACGAAGAAGACAAGCAGAAGATCATCGATAAATATAATGAACTGGGATACCGTGACGCACAAATTGTCACCGACAGCGTTTCATCGTATGATGAAAAAACAGTGGATGTGTACATGAAAATCTATGAAGGACAAAAATATTACCTGCGTAACATTACATGGGTAGGTAATACGGTATATCCTTCTGATTTGCTGAATGAGCAACTCCGTATGAAACACGGTGACGTGTACAACCAAAAACTGTTGAACGACCGTATATCAAACGATGAAGATGCCATCGGTAACAACTACTACAACCGTGGATATGTGTTCTATCGTCTGGACCCCGTGGAAGTAAACATCGACGGTGACTCCATCGACCTGGAAATGCGTATCACCGAAGGTCCGCAGGCCAGCATCAGCCATGTGCGCATCAACGGTAACGACCGTCTGTATGAAAACATCGTACGACGCGAACTGCGTACCCGTCCGGGTGACCTTTTCAGCAAGGAAGCATTGGAACGTTCCTACCGTGAAATCGCGCAGATGGGACACTTCAACCCGGAAAACATCAAACCGGATGTACGGCCGAATTTCGAAGACGGTACAGTGGACATCAACTGGGGACTGGAATCCAAGGCTAATGACCAGGTGGAATTCTCTGCTGGTTGGGGACAGACCGGTGTCATCGGTAAACTAAGTTTGAAGTTTACTAACTTCTCGTTTGCCAACTTGTTCCGCAAGAACGACAACTACCGCGGTATCCTGCCACAGGGCGACGGACAGACACTGACCATCAGTGGACAGACCAACGGACGTTATTACCAATCATACAGCGTATCGTTCTTCGATCCGTGGTTTGGTGGAAAGCGACCGAACTCCTTCTCTGTATCGGCTTTCTACTCTGTACAGACCGATGTAAGCAGCCAATACTATAATTCCGCCTACATGAACAACTACTACAACATGCTGAGTGGATACGGTTACTACGGAGGCTACGGAAGCTATTATGACAACTACGAATCCTACTATGACCCCGACAAGTCTATCAAGATGTTCGGTGTATCTGTAGGATGGGGTAAGCGTCTGCGCTGGCCGGATGACTACTTCACTTTGTCGGCAGAATTGTCTTACCAACGATTTATGCTGAAAGACTGGAGCTACCTCTACATCAAGCTGAACAACGGACAATATATGAATACTGGTAACTGCAACAACCTGAGCTTGAACCTGACCCTGTCACGTAACTCTACAGACAACCCGATTTTCCCACGTTACGGTTCTGAGTTCTCAGCTTCCTTGCAGATTACACCGCCGTATTCATTGTTCAGCAAAAAAGACTACTCTACTTACGGAAAAGACAACTACCACGATGCAGCCAGCATGTACAAGTGGATTGAATACCACAAGTGGAAATTCAAAGCCAAAACTTATACGGCTCTGATGGATATCCAAAAATGTCCGGTCATCATGACCCGTACGGAATTCGGTATCCTCGGCCACTTCAACAAGTACAAGCGCTCACCGTTTGAAACCTTCTACGTGGGAGGTGACGGTATGACGGGTTACAGTTACAACTACGCATCCGAAACCATTGCCCTTCGTGGATACGAAAACGGTTCACTCACCCCGTACGGAAGTGAAGGTTATGCTTACATCCGTCTGGGTGCCGAACTCCGCTACCCGCTGATGCTCGAAAACTCTACCAGCATCTATGCCTTGGGCTTCGTGGAAGCCGGTAATGCCTGGAACAACGTAACCGACTTCAACCCCTTCCAGTTGAAACGTTCGGCCGGAGTAGGTGTCCGTATCTTCCTTCCGATGATCGGTATGATGGGTATTGACTGGGCATACGGTTTCGACAAGATTGACGGTTCAATGCAATACAGCGGAAGCCAGTTCCACTTTATCATCGGACAAGAATTCTAACACTTAAAACCAAAGAATTATGAAGAGACTCGTTTTATCCGTTTTGCTGTTAGTGGCCGCCGTTGGCATGGCCTCAGCACAGAAATTCGCACTGGTAGATATGGAGTACATCCTCAAGCAGATTCCTTCCTATCAACAGGCCAACCAACAGATGGAGTCACTGTCAAAGGAATGGCAAAGCCAGATTGAGGTCAAAGCCAACGAAGCAAAGAAGCTGTACGAAGATTATCAGAAGACAGCAGGTACCTTGTCGGCTGCTCAGAAAACCAGTAAGGAAGATGCCATTGTAGCCAAGGAAAAAGAAGCGGCTGAACTCCGCAAGCAATATTTCGGACCGGAAGGAGAACTGATGAAAAAACGTCAGGAACTGATTGCTCCGATTCAGGATGCCATCTACAATGCCGTCAAGGCAATTGCTACCCAACGCGGATATGATGCTGTAATTGACCGTGCCTCGGCTCAAAGCATGATTTTTGCCTCTCCACGCATCGATATCAGCAATGAGGTTCTTGCAAAACTCGGATATTCAAATTAATTTTATACATTTGCAGCTGGGGTTTAAAAAGACCGTTTTTACATCGAATTAATTAATAACAAATAGAAACTTGAGATTATGTTGAAAAAAATTGCTTTTTTACTTTTACTCATCGCACCGATGAGTGTATTCGCACAGAAGTTTGCGCATTTCAAATCAATGGATATCATCCCGGTAATGCCGGAATATGCAAAGGCACAGACTGACATCGAAACCATGCGTAAACAATACGAAGACGAAATCAAACGTGCTTCCGACGAATTCAACAAGAAATATGCAGAATACCAGCAGGAACAGAAAAACTTGCCGCAGAACATTCAAGAACGTCGTCAGAAAGAATTGCAGGACCTGAGCGAAAAAGGTATGCAGTTCCAGCAGGATGCTCAGCAGCAGTTGCAGAAAGCATACGCTGACATGATGGAACCCATCTACAAAAAAATGGAAGATGCAGTAAAAGCTGTAGGTAAAGCCGGTGCATACACTTACGTATTCGACCTGAACCGTACAGACATCCCTTACATCGATGAAGCTCAATCAAAAGATATTACCAACGACATCAAGACCAAACTGGGCATCAGCCTGACTGCCGTTCCGGCTACTCCAGCAGCTGCTCCTGCAGCTACTCCGGCTCAGTAAGCAAAGGTTCTTTGTCGTCCTGACTTTTCATGTCATTCAGAGAAAACGGGAAAGGTTTCTCTGAATGACATTTTTCTTTTCAATCACTTCAACCGTTTTATCCATGCACCCGCTATCTGCCCCCCACACCGGCCCCATCGGAGTCTTTGATTCTGGCTACGGAGGCCTCACCATTCTTGAGAAATTCATCGAACGACTGCCACAATACGACTACCTATACTTAGGTGACAATGCCCGTGCACCCTACGGTACACGTTCGTTCGAAGTGGTTTATGAATTTACACTTCAAGCGGTCAAGAAACTATTCGAACTGGGTTGTCCACTGGTGATTCTAGCCTGCAATACGGCCTCAGCAAAAGCTCTCCGCAGCATCCAGCAAAACGATCTCCCCCATCTGGATCCTACCCGGCGCGTGCTGGGAGTAATCCGTCCTACGGTAGAATCCATCGGCGATATCACCCGCAATGGACACGTAGGCTTGTTGGCCACAGCCGGTACGGTACGTTCCGAATCCTATCCGCTGGAAATTAAAAAGATTTATCCCGACATTCAAGTAACAGGAATGGCTTGCCCCATGTGGGTGCCGCTGGTGGAGAACAAGGAATACGACGGAGACGGAGCTGACTACTTCGTGAAAGAATACATTGATGCTATCCTGCAAAAAGACCCGGATATCGACACACTGATTCTAGGATGCACCCACTACCCGCTTCTGCTACGGAAAATACGGCAGTTCACCCCATCCCATATTCAACTGGTGACCCAAGGTGAATATGTAAGCGAAAGTCTGAAAGACTATCTTTTGCGACACCCAGACATGGATGCCCGCTGCTCAAAGAACAAACGACGAAAATTCCTGACCACAGAATCGGAAGAGAAGTTCCGTGAATCTGCCTCCGTTTTTTTGCATTGTGCAGATGTACACGTACGTAGTGTCGTTCTCGAATAAAAAAATCCTCCTTCTTTAAATAAACGATTAATTCATGAAAGGAGGAGGACTTTTCTCTTAGCAGACATTGACCGTCACAGGAATCCCAACAGCACTCCAACGACCTACTCCTCTTCTAAGGCACATTCATATTTCATAGAGATTCAAATGCGCCATCCCGTTGTCCATAATGCGTTCTAAATAACGAATTTCACTTTATGCAAACTCCTCTTCTTCATCAAGATAAAGACTGTGTAAGCATTCAGTAAACGACAAATATCAAACCTTATATACAACAATAGTGATTGTCATTATGAACTTAATAGTTGCAATCAGCACTGGTTTCCGGATTCCTCCTCTTGTTTTGTCAATGCACTTCTCGGATGTTGCAGTTTCCATTTATGCGGAAGAAGATTCAGCAGTTCCTCATGAGTCGCCTTTTTGTGATAGGGCATTCGGGCAATAACATCATTCAGATATTCATTCCCTTGGGTTTACGTATGCCTTACAAGTGGCCAGCAGGGAGCAGATAACCGACATATTAACTACCGCCCCATGGTCACCACAGAGGAGGTAATTTTCCCATCCTTATATTGTACACCACATAACCGTCCCAAAGTAATCGGCCGGATGACATTTTCAGCCAGATTGTTATCCCCAAGCAGGCGCCCGTACTCCAGACATTTCATCATATTGTCCCATGGGTATAGGCATATAATAGCTTTCCCAATCTGGGAATTGGGGCTGTATTTAATACCTTCCGTTTCTATCCAGGCTCTCATGGCATCCATGATAGCTCCGGCCAGTTTC
Source organism: Phocaeicola fibrisolvens (assembly GCF_025567125.1). Classification (NCBI taxonomy): domain Bacteria; kingdom Pseudomonadati; phylum Bacteroidota; class Bacteroidia; order Bacteroidales; family Bacteroidaceae; genus Phocaeicola; species Phocaeicola fibrisolvens. The sequence goes on from NZ_JAOQJI010000020.1 coordinate 65,207, forward strand.
CAGCATTTCGTCTTTCGTTCTTTGTACATATTCCGGAGCATATCCGTTCATCCTTTCTCCTGTTTCAGGTTTCTTGGTGCTAGTAAATTTATGCGAAACAGCATAAGCATGGGACGAACAACAAAGGATATGAGTCTCATAAAACAAGTACTCCAGCTCATAAAGGCCGGAGAATCCAACCGCGATGTAAACTGCAAGTTACCCATCAACAAGAAAACCGTCAAGGTTATATGAATACAATAAGAGCCAACGAATAGAACATCGCAACCTCCTTGAGATTGACAACCCCGAGATACAGGAAACTACTGACGAATCCCAACGGTTACGGCAAGCCACAGTCCTATTATCATCTGAAGCAGAATCTCGTTACCGGAAAGGATGTTACAGCTGTACTTGCCAATATCTATAAACCGGGCGAAAAACTCATGGCCGACTTTGCCGGTAAGAAGCTCAACTATGTGGATTCCGAAACCGGAGAAAATTATCAAGGTGGAGGTGTTTGTCGCCTGCATACTTTACAGCAACTATACCTATGTAATATGTGTACCTTTGCAGAAGACAAAGGACTTCCTGTATGCCATAAGGATGTGCCTGGAACATCTGGGCGGTGTACCTCCTATACTGACTCCGGCAACCTCAAATCGGCGGTAATCAGTAATGACAGGCATGAACCGAAGCTGAGACAAGGCTCTTGAGGACATGGGCAACTACTACCATTTTGTAGTGCGCCATGTGACCCAGCATCACCGACACAGAAGGCTCCGATAGAGGACTCCGTAAGGATTACATACAACCATATCTATGCCAGATTGCGTAACCGCACTTTCCATTCACTTCTGGAACTGAACCGTACCGTATGGAAGCTGATGAAAAGGCACAATCAGACCCGTATGTAGAAAGCATCCCTACAGTCATGTCATGGAGAAGGAACTGCTGAAACTCTTGAAAAAGGAATCTCATGAGATGCCCTGTATGCTGACCTGAAAGTATAAGCAAAGGTTGTTTTTATCCGTTCATGGGTCTAGGTCTATGAGGAAAAGGTTAAGGACATATCGCCAGCCTGCCTTGAATACGTGTAAAGAGCATCTTTGACCCAAAACGTATCACAAGCCTGAAGAGGCGTATTACAAACTGTGCAACTCCATAGTCACAGTCTCAGACGAAAGTATGACCTGTCTCCACTTTCGACAATACCTTCCACTAATACATGGAGTACGGAATCTACTCCTACAGCAAGTCGAAGCTATACTCAGACGCAACGACATGAACAATGGCAGGCAGCTGGAGCCCCCTGGAAAAACACATCAGTTGGGTTCGCCTCCCTGCGTGAAGGCATACAAATCATGCTCTAGTACGAGCGTAATACGAAAGGGAACAACCGCATACAGCATCTCATCATAGCAAATTCGTTATACGACAACAAAAAAGAGGATGTGTCAAAATGATGCATCCTCTTTTTCGTTATATAATCATCGTTTTGCCATTTTTCATAGAGTATGATTTATGTTTTTCCTATGTCCATGCCTTTTGG